>JAKECL010000159.1 GCA_030460725.1 Propionibacterium sp. | reverse complement strand
TGACATGGTCCACGGCGACCTCCAACAGGTCGCCGAGGGCATCGTGGAGGCCGTCATCGAGCCGGTAGCGCACCACCACCCGTGTGCCCGCCTCCCAGGCCAGCCAGGGCAGTGGCGGAAGCGGAGCTCCCGCGATGCTGCGGGCAGTGACGCCGGTGTTCGACTCCTCACGCCTGCCGGGCTGAGGAGTCCCTCCTGTCGTGGACGCTGCCATGTGGGCGATAATAGAACCAGTTGATCTCGCACCGCGCGTGCTCCGAGGTGAGGTCCACGGCCCGCAGGGGACGTGGAACACCGCCACCGTGAGGCCGCCGGTGCATCGGCACCGAGTGACAGGAGGAGCACAATGACCTACGTCATCGCGCAGCCCTGCGTGGACGTCAAGGACCGCGCGTGCGTGGACGAATGCCCCGTGGACTGCATCTACGAGGGGAAGCGCTCGCTGTACATCCACCCCGACGAGTGCGTGGACTGCGGAGCGTGCGAGCCCGTGTGCCCCACCGAGGCCATCTTCTACGAGGACGACACCCCCGCGGAGTGGGCGGACTACTACCGGGCCAATGTCGAGTTCTTCAAGGACCTGGGTTCTCCCGGTGGTGCCCAGCGCGCAGGTGTCCAGGACTTCGACGACCCGATGATCGCGGCACTGCCCCCGCAGAACCAGGACTACCTGGACTCCCTCAAGGGCTGAGGCCCCGAGGTCCCAGTCCCACGCACGAAGCGATCCGCCCCGCCCTCGTCGGGGCTCGGCCCCACACCAGGAGGGAACGTGGCAGACCTGCCGCGCACGCACGGACTTCCGGACTTCCCGTGGGACCTGCTGGTCCCCGCCAAGCTGCTCGCGGCCTCCCATCCAGACGGCATCTGCGACCTTTCGGTGGGCACCCCGGTGGATCCCACCCCGGAGTTCATCCGCGAGGCGCTCGCCCGGGCGGCTGATGCGCCGGGCTACCCGACTGTGATCGGGACGGTGGAGGTGCGCGAGGCGATCCTGCAATGGGCACGTGCACGCGGGATGGTCGACGTCGGGATGGACGGGGCGATTCCCACCATCGGCTCCAAGGAGGCAGTGGCCTGGCTGCCCTCGCTCCTGGGTGTGCGTGCGGGGGACACGGTCCTGGTCCCCGAGGTCGCCTACCCGACCTACGACGTCGGTGCGCGGTTGGCAGGGGCCACGCCGGTCCCCGTCGACCCCACCAGACCCGACACCTGGCCCGATGCCACCATGGTGTGGCTCAACTCCCCGGGCAACCCCGACGGCCACGTATTGTCGCCGACACAGCTGCGTGCGGCCTTGGCCTGGGCGCGTGCGCACGGCGCAGTCCTGGCCTCCGACGAGTGCTACGCGGCCCTTCCCTGGCAACCCGACCTGGTCGAGCGAGGCGTGCCCAGCCTTCTCGACCACGACGTCTGTGAGGGTGACCCCCGGGGAATCCTCGTGCTCTACTCCCTGTCCAAGCAGTCGAACATGGCGGGATACCGCGCCGCACTGCTCGTGGGCGACCCAGAACTGGTGCGACCTGTCGTGGAGGTGCGCAAGCACTCCGGGATGATGGTGCCCGCCCCCATCCAGCACGCCATGGCCGTGGCGCTGGCGGACTCCGGACATGTCCAGGCCCAGCGTGCCCGCTACCGTCGGCGTCGTGAGCTGTTGCTGGCAGCCTTGGGGGAGGCCGGGCTGGAGAACGACCCGGACTCAGTGGCGGGACTCTACCTGTGGGTGCGCGATCCGGCCGCCGAGGAGGCCGACTCCTGGGCGCTGGTGGACCGACTGGCACGTCTGGGGATCCTGGTGGCACCGGGGGACTTCTACGGCGAGGCCGCGCGAGGCCGGGTTCGCATGGCCCTCACAGCAGCGGATGAGCGCATCGAGGCCGCCGCCCAGCGCCTGGCGTCCCTGGGGCGGGAGGGCTGAGCAGCAGGCGCAGGCTGGAGGTTCACGAGGGCGACCCCGTGCCGCTGGAGGTGCCTCGGTCGGGGGATTCCGCAGCCCGTTGCGCGCCTGTGCGCACTCACCCGGGATCGCTGAGCGTGGGTTCGGTGCCGGTACTAGAGTTGGGACGAGAGTCCCGCCTTCGTAGTTGAGGGCGCACCATCCACCAGGAGGTCGACACCCGATGAGCAGCAAGTCCACGAGCAGCGCCGACGCACAGACCCCCACCGCCACCCAGGGAAAGGCCCCGGTTGCCGCCTCCGCGCCGGAGGAGACCCCGTCGGCCCCGACGGGCGCCGCCCCGGACGGGCTGTTGGTTGTCGGCGACGCGAAGGTGGAGTTGCCCCGCGCCCGCGCCACTGTCGGCACCGACGGGGTGCGGATCAGCAAGGTCATGGCTCAGGCCGACGTGGTGACCCTGGACCCTGGCTACACGAACACCGGGTCCTGCGAGTCCGCCATCACCTACATCGACGGCGACGCAGGCATCCTGCGTTACCGCGGGTACCCGATTGACCAGCTCGCCCGCAACTCCAGTTTCCTGGAAGTCGCCTACCTGCTCATCTATGGCGAGCTGCCCGATGCGGCGACCCTGGAGGGCTTCATCCGCAATGTCCAGCGCCACCGCTTGCTCCATGAGGACTTCAAGGCGTTCTTCACCGCCTTCCCCCACGACGGGCACCCCATGGCCATCCTCCAGGCGGGGGTCGCGGGTCTGGCCACCTACTACGAGGACACGCTGGACCCGGGGGAACCTGAGCAGCTGAATGAGGCACTGGTCCTGCTGATCGCGAAGCTTCCGACCATGATCAGCTACATCGCCAAGCGTGCTGCTGGTCTGCCGCTGCTCTATCCGGACTCCCAGCGCGGGTACACCGAGGACTTCATCCGCATGACCTTCGGCATGCCCTACCAGGCCTACGACATCGATCCGGCCCTGGTGCGTGCCCTCGACATGCTGCTGATCCTCCACGCCGACCACGAGCAGAACTGTTCGACCTCAACGGTGCGCCTGGTCGGGTCCTCCCAGGCGAACCTCTACGCCTCGGTGGCCGCGGGCGTCGGCGCGTTGGCCGGTCCCCTGCACGGTGGCGCCAACGAGGCCGTGCTGCGCATGCTCCACCAGATCAATGAGTCCGGTGCCTCGGTGACCTCGTTCGTGGACCGCGTGAAGAACAAGGAGTCCGGGGCGCGCCTCATGGGCTTCGGCCACCGTGTCTACAAGAACTACGACCCCCGTGCGGCAATCGTCAAGGAGGCCGCCCACGACGTGCTCAACCGGCTGGGACGGCGCGACAACCTGCTGGACATCGCCATGCAGTTGGAGGAGATCGCCCTCAATGACGACTACTTCAAGGAGCGCAAGCTCTACCCCAACGTCGACTTCTACACGGGTCTGATCTACTCCGCGATGGGCTTCCCGCCCAAGATGTTCACCCCGCTCTTCGCGCTGGGTCGTCTGCCGGGCTGGATTGCCCAGTACCGTGAGATGACCCAGGACCCGGCGACGAAGATCGGTCGGCCCCGTCAGGTCTACATCGGCGAGGTCGAGCGCAACTACGTCCCACTGCGCCAGCGCAACCCGCGACTGTCGGAGGGCTGAGGCGCCTCCTGGCCCCGGGCTGCCGGAGCCGGGTGCGCGGGTCCCAGGTGTATGGGTCCCAGGTGCGCTGGTCCTCAGGCTCTGATGTCAGGCGGGTGGATCCTGGAACTCGGGTGAGCGGACACTCTGCTCCCACCACAGCCGCCGCTGCCCCGGATGCACCCTGCATCCGGGGCAGCGCTGTGCCTGTGGCCCACACCGGTGCGACCGCGGGTCCGGGCGCACACCGGTGGTCGGCGTGCGGCGGGGCCTTGCGGGGTCAGTTGGTGGCGTGGAGGTCGTCGTTGAGTTCGATGCCGTGGCCACCGCGGGCCAGCGCCTCGACACGACCGGAGACGGAGTTGCGTCGGAAGAGGACATTGGAGGCGCCGGCAAGCTCCCGCGCGGAGACGGTGCGCGGTTCGGCGAAGAGGCCGTTCTCCCCGGGGACGACGCCACCACCGGGCAGGACGGCGACCTTGGTGCCTGCGGTCAGGTAGAGCCCGGCCTCGACCACGCAGTCATCACCCAGCGGGATGCCCAGGCCGGAGTTGGCTCCCAGCAGGCAGCGCTCACCCAGACGCACACGTTGACGTCCACCTCCCGAGAGCACGCCCATCGTCGAGGCGCCACCACCGACATCGGAGCCGTCGCCCACGACCACGCCCTGGGAGATGCGTCCCTCCACCATCGAGCGGCCCAGCGTGCCGGAGTTGAAGTTCACGAATGCCGCATGCATCACCGTCGTGCCCTCGGCCAGATGCGCGCCCAGACGGACCTTCGCGCCGTCCGCGATGCGCACGCCGGTGGGAATGACGTAGTTGACCATGGGTGGGAACTTGTCGACACCGATGACGGTGACCGGGTGGCCCAGGTGCAGGCGCAGACGCATGCGCGTCTCCTCGAAGTCCTCCACCGCACACGGTCCGGCCGAGGTCCACACGACATTGGGCAGCCGGGAGAAGATCCCGTCCAGGTTGACGGTGTTGGGCAGGACGAGGCGGTGGGAGAGCAGGTGCAGGCGCAGGTAGGCGTCGGCGGTGGACTGGGGCTGGTCGTCCAGGTCCGCTTGGCACGTCACCACGGAGGTCCGGATTCCGCGGGCATGGTCCTGGCGTTCCAGCTGGGTGAGGTTCGCCAGGAGTTCGGCGTCCTCGGATGGTCCACGCTCCCCGAGGCGGGGGTGCGGGTACCAGACGTCGAGGGTCTGTCCACTGGTCGTCACCGTCGCGAGGCCGATGCCCCATGCCTTTGTCGTGTCCATGGGGACACTGTAGGACGGGGACCCCCGACCGGCCCGGCGGGTCCCACAAGGCGGGTTCTGCCCCTGTCCGGGCAGGACGCGCGGGTGGACCGCTCGGGACGGCAGTGTTGTCCCTCTGGGAGGATCGGGGGATGACGGGGAGAATCCATGCAGTGCCCGCAGTGCCCGCAGCGAGCGCGCCCCGGGAACCGGGGTGCCCGTGCGGAATCCCGGGCGAGACACTCCCTGGCGAGACACACCGGAGCCCGGAGACCCGGGCCCGGACGCTGAACGGGTGGGTCCCCACGGTCCTGACCCTCTCCCGCGCACTCCTCTCCCCGGCTGTCCCATGCCTGATCAGGAGGGCTCCGCATGTGGCCCGAGGCGTCCTGGTGGTGGCAGCACTCACCGATGCCGTGGACGGACCCCTTGCCAGGCGCTGGGGAGTCGCCTCAGAGGCGGGTGCCCGTCTGGACTCCTACGCCGATGTCGTACTGTTCCTCAGCATGGGTTCGGCGCTGCTGCGGATAGTCTCCCCGCGCACCCGCGCGGTACTCCTCACCGTGGCGACGCCCATCGGCCTCGCTCGGGTCTGGTCGCTGGCGGCAGGCCGGGACCTGGTCGCAGCAGAGACGCGTCACTCCACGATGAACCGTCTGGCGGGGATGGCCGTCTCCGTCGGGACAGGCCTGGTACTCGTGGGAGCACCGCCGGTGGTCCTCACCCCCGGGGCCCTGCTCGCCGTGTGGGGAGCCGTCGATGAACTCACCGTCCTGCGCGGGGCCGCCGAAGGATCCTCACCCGGGCAGTCCTGGTGAGGTGCTGGCGCCCTCCTCATGCCGGTGGTCCCACAGGTCGGGCCAGAACACCCCGACCTCGTTGAGCATCGTGC
>JAKECL010000158.1 GCA_030460725.1 Propionibacterium sp. | reverse complement strand
CACGGGTACGCTGGGGGCGTGCCCCTCCATGCCCGTCCCCGACGCGACCCCCACGGTCGCGGACCACGTGGACCCAGACTCTTCCCCGGCACCCCCGCCTGGCGTACCCGCCGCGAGCGCTTCGACGAGTTGGTCGCCGACCAGGTCGAGGACGTCATCCGCAGGTGGCCGATCGTCTCGGGAATCGAGTTCGGCATCGAGGACGTGCCGCCCTCGGATCCCGCCGAATGGGAGGACCACTCCACGGTCCTGGCGCGCCTGTTCCCCTCCGACCGCAGACGCGGGCTGGCGGACCGCATCGTCGTCTACCGCCTGCCTGTCGAGCAGCGCGCGGCGCGCGGGGACGAGGTCGAGGCGCTCGTGCGCGCCCTCCTGGTGGACCGGATCTCGCGGGTGGTGGCCGTCTCCCCCGAAGAGCTCGACCACGGCGCCGCCTGAGCTCTCGACGCTGCACCCCCAACTGCGACTCCCCACTCAGGGAGCGATGTCGACGGCCAGTTCCAGGGAACTGATCCCGGTGGTGCCCAGGGGCCACACGGAACCCAAGGGACCTGTCGGGGTGTCGGCGTCCACCACGACCGCTGCGTGCACCGCTCGGTCGGAACTCAGGGAACCGGCCTGGGTCGGCAGGTCCACGACCATGGTCGCCCCGGCGGGGAGGTCGACCCCGGTGGTGCCCAGGCTGACGGTCGCGGCGTTCCCGGACGGGGCGCTGAGCACGACGCGTGCCTTGACGTTCGTGCCGCCGCTGGGGGTGCTGACGGTGGTGGCCCGCATCACCGTCGCCCCCAACTGCTCCTTGACCAGGTCCTGGAGGTCGCCGAGCGATGGCAGGTCCACCGCGGTGGTCGCGGTGCTGGGCACGACCAGGGTCCGCGCCCCAAATCTCTGGTCCGAGTCGGGCCACGTCGAGCCCTCGGTGCGCATGTCCGCCATCGCCACCACAGGGGCATCTGAGGTGACGACCAATGTCGAGGGCGCGTCGGGCACACCGGTGAGGTCGACGTCCAAGGGCGTGCCCGCCTCGACCTCGAGGTTCTCCGCTCCCGCCAGAGGCTCCATCCCGGACTCCCCGGAGACCCCCAGGCTGACGTGGGCCGTATCCTCCCCAGGCACCACCAGCCGCACCGAGGCACTCGTGGCTGCCCTGACGCCGGGCAGCACCAGGTCGGTGCCCGGTGCGCTCGCCGGTGCCGCCCCGACCCCGGTGGGCACCTCACCGTCCAGCCCTGAGGACTGGACCCATGCGGACACGCCGGGCCCGTCCGCACTGATGCGGAAGGCAGGGCGATCCTGGTCGGGGAACCAGGTGGCGGGCACCAGTTCCACCACCTGGCCGGCCGGCACGTTGACGGACTGGGGTGAGTCCTCGGAAGGGCCTGCAGCACCGTAGGAGGAGATGCTCACCTGGGAGGCGACGCCTGAAGGGTTGGAGAGGACGAGCAGCAGGTCCTCACCCACTGCGGTGGACCCGGCAGCGATCCACTGTTCCGTTGCCGGGGCGGTGCAGGGCAGGGTCGCCAACCCACGCAGCTCTCCCCCGCCCTGGCCCGCCACGACGAGGGTGCTGGGAATCCCGGTGGCACCTGCGGTGGCCATGGCCGTCAGCGAGGGCGCGGCTCCGGAGCTGATGGTCCCCCTGGAAGCCCAGTGGGAGCCGGGTGCCAGACTCGCCCCGGCGTCGTAGGGATCCCCGATACCCGGGGCGCAGGCCAAGGTCATCGACGAGGGCGACACCCGCTGGGTGGGCAGGACGGGATCCCGGTCACCGGGGGCGGGGACCCAGAGGTCGGCGGTGCCCACGGCCACCAGTGAGGCCGTCATCGCCACACCCACGCCGATGCCGACCACTCGGGAACGCACAGTGCTCACCTCCGCCTCCTCAACGGCAGCGCCGCCAGGCAGGCGCCCACCAGGACCACGCCCGAGGCCAGGCGCCACGGCATGAGCCACCAGGGTCTGAAGTCGAGAACCAGGTGCCCACCGGATGGCAGCTCGAAGGCCTGGCGCCATGTACCGGGGTCGGGCTCGGTGGCTGTCAGCGGCTGGCCGTCCACCGATGCGCGCCAGCCCGGGTCCGCGCGCTCGGCCAGGACCAGCGTGCCGGAGATGCTCTGGTCGATGTGGACACTCGTGCGCACCCATCCCGAGCGGATGACGGTGACGCTGTCCGGGGCCTGCACACTGAGTCGGGCGGGAAGGGAGTCCTGGGGACGCACACGCCACAGGTCTCCGGCCGCGGTGGTTCCCACCTTCTCGACACCGGGTGCACGATCCAGGGCATTCGCCGTGCGTCGGCCCTGGTCGGAGACGACATCGGGCAGCAGGACCGTGTCGATGCCGTGGCGGGAGAGTGCCCCCACCGTGTCCTCGTCGGGGTACTCGACCAGGGCCACGACGGCGCGCGCCAGGTCCTCCCGTGCCGCGTCCTGCTCCCCTGCGCGCAGAGCCGTCAGCTCGGCCAATCGGGTGCCTGCGGAGGCATCGGTGGCCAGGGTGCCGGGTCCGCGCAGGACCCTGGCGTGCACGACCCCGCCCTCGTGGGTGAGCACGAGCACGCGACCCGCGCGTGGCGAGAGCTGAGCCTGCACGCTGACAGCGGGAACTCCCGGCCCCGCCGCCGGGGCGACATGGTCCCAGGAGGCGGCGCGCAGGGGACCGGGCACACCCCACAGTCCCAGCGCCGCCACGGAGCACGCCCCCACGAACCAGGCGAGCACACGCACCGGACGATGGCGGAGATCGTCCCAGGGCAGTGGGGAGTCACAGGCACACAGACAGGCCACCAGCAGCGCCACCGCGGACACGGAGAGCGCCGGGGAGATCCACGCATGCGCCACCGAGGTCGCCGACCCCGTGGGTGCGGTGCCGGGCGTGTAGGCGACGTCCACGTGGCCCAGGGCCAGGGCAACCAGCAGGAAAAGGACGCAGACGCCCAGACCGAGACGCACGGTGGGCGCTGCGCGACCGCTGCGCGATGCCACGAGCACCCCGATGACCAGAAGCAGCCCTGTGGGCACGCCGAGCACCCACACCCAGGGGTGCCAGGTCACGGCGGAGGGGATGCCGAGCAGCACCTGCCAGGACGGTGGCGACCCCACGGCCAGGGCGGGCCCGCCCGGGGTCATCAGCGCCGCCCAGCCGCCGGACTCACGCAGCTGGTGGACGACGGTGGGGACGACCAGCACGAGAGCGGGCACCACCCCCAGCACGACAGCGAGGGCGCGGCGGTGCCGGAGCAGGAGGACCACGAGCGCGCCCAGCAGCGCAGGGAGCAGCAACCAGGGGGCCGCGCAGACCACCCCCGCCAGGGCGAGGGAGCCGAGGGCGGCTGATCGCACCCGTTCCCCTCCCGTGGGAGCCGCGACATCCCCATCGGCACCTGCACTCACCAGAAGGGGCCCGCGACGCACCTGGCGCAGGAGACTCCAGACCACCACGGGCAGGAGGATGTGGACCACGACGCCTCCCAGGCGCCCCTGGGAGGCGGAGAGCGTCAGCGCGGGGAGACTGGCCCATGCCAGGGCCCCGGCGCTGCGGGCGGGCACAGACGTCGTGAGTGCCCCGGACATGAGCCAGGCCGTGGCCACCGACAGGGGGAGGGACAGGACCAGGAGCCAGGTCCAGGTGGTGCCAGCTCCCACACCCACGGCGGCGAAGGGAGCACTGACCAGCGACAGTGGGATCAGCAGCGGGTCTGCGGGTCCCGGCGCGCCGTCCCCGCCGGGAATCCAGGCCGACCAGGCGGATGTCCACAGATCGCCCCAGCGAAGGGGGGCCGCCCCCCAGGCGGCTCCGTCCAGGCCCTGGAGGAACCTCGCCCACAGGACCAGGGACGCCAGGGTCGTGCCCGCCAGCAGTGCCAGCAACGCCCCACGGGAGCGTCGTGCGTGACGGCGCAGGGACGAGAGGACCAGGGGGTCCACCGGCGCCGTGGGCCCTTCGGTGCGGCGGATGCGTCGCACCAGACGGCGCTCTGCAGCCAACGCCCGCGGGGTGGTCTCCAGCGGACCGATCACCGAGCGCGGGACCACCGCGCTGCGCGCGGCGCGCACACGCGAGGCCAGCAGGTGCGGGGTGGACCGGATCAGGTCCCACCAGGCGCCGAACTCCTCAGGAGCCAGGGTCGGGACCCCGGTCAACAGGCGTGCGAGCGCGCGCAGGGGGGTCCACACCACCAGCCCAGCCACCAGCAGGGGGACCTGCCAGGGCGGCACCGCAAGGAACCAGTTGGCCAGCTGCGCGGCCCGCCGGGCGCGGAAGGAGTCCGGCAGGGAGCGTCGCGCGTGGCGGACACGGGCGCGCGGTGCCAGGACCACACGATGCCCCGCCCTGCGCACCCGGCGGCAGAACTCCAGTCCGTCCCCGAAGGGGCCCAGGAGCTTGTCCGTGCCGCCCAGGTCCTCCCAGACTTGTCGCTCCACCAGCATGCCCGCGGTGCCCACGGCCAGCACGTCCGAGCGGTCGTCGTACTGCCCCTGGTCAATCTCGCCGGGGGCGACCGCCTCCAGTCGGCGCGCGCTGCGGGTCGCATCGACACCGACCTCCACCACTGCTGCCCCGTCCCAGGACATCTGCTTGGGTCCGACCACGGCGGTGGTGCGCCCCAGGTCCGCGACATCCCACAGCTCCCGCAGGCAGTCGGGCTCGGGCGCCGAATCATCGTGGAGCAGCCACCACCAGCGCGCCGCGGCCAGGGCTGGGCCACTGTCGGGATCCTGGGTGGCGCGGCGCACCGCGTCACCCAGGGTGCGGGCACCGGGGACATGGGTGACCACGGTCAGCGCGGGAGGGAGGTGGGGAAGTGGATCGGGCAGGGGCTGCCCTCCCCCGGCGTCGATCACGCAGATGCGGTCAGGGCGCAGGCTCTGGGAGGCCAGCGCCTCCAGGGTGGTCTCCAGGAAGGGTGTGTTCCCGCGGGTGACGACCAGTGCGACGACCCCGCTGCGCCGGGCGGTCACACCGCCAGTCGCTTGAAGCGTCGACGTTCGCGCTCCGAGAGTCCACCCCAGATACCGAAACGCTCGTCATTGGCCAGCGCGTACTCCAGGCATTCGGCTCGCACGGTGCAGGACTCGCACACGGCCTTCGCCTCACGGGTTGACCCGCCCTTCTCCGGGAAGAAGGCTTCGGGATCCGTCTGGGCGCACAGCGCATGTTGCTGCCACGCCAAGGGACCGTCCGTCCGGGCGAAGCTACCGACATCCGACGCGTCGGACCACGTCAAGGGCCCGTCGCCCAAGATGTTCCACACGATGCCGTCTCCTCGCCTCTACAACACGGTATGTGAATTACACGCGTGTCATACGCCTGAGTCAAGCCGAATGGATGTAATTGACCGGGCGCGCTGGCACGACGGCAGAGCGGTTGGGGCCCCCTGACTGGGATCGCGTGCCCGGCCAGGAGCGGATTGGTGGACTGTCGGGCCGCTCACATGCCTGGGCCCTAGGACCCAGACATCGCACATGTGTCCACCCTCACGGAGCGACGGTGCAGCTCCCGCGCTCCGGAGCGTCTGCGGATCGCAGCGCCACTGGACCGGGCACCGCTGGGGTGGGGCGCCGGTGTGGAGACCGGAGCACCTGGGACAGGCACAGATGCCGGAAGGGGAACTACCGTGGTGACGTGGAACTGTCATCACTCATCGACACCCTGTCCTC
>JAKECL010000157.1 GCA_030460725.1 Propionibacterium sp. | reverse complement strand
CCGCTGGCACCGACCCGGACACCGGGTGGTCCACCCGCGTGGAGGAATGGCTCGGCGGGCTCGACGTGGACACGTGGGTCGTCCAGCGCGATGTGCTCGATCCCGCCCGCTACGTGGAGATGTGGCTGCGTGACTCCGGCGGCGGGCTCGTGGCGCGCGAGGAGTGGGAGGAGGAGTACGCCCGGTGGCTCGCCGACTTCGACCGCGCGGGGGTGGGCAACATCGGGATGGGCTTCGTGGCGCTGCGCCGGGCGCCCTCGTCGGGATCCGGGCAGCGTGGGTGCGCACCGGTGCACGTCTTCGAGGAGGTGCTCGGCGGGGCGACCCCGCGCGGGGTCGACGTGGCACGCGCACTGGATTCGCTGCGCCTGCCGGCACCCCTGCCCCAGTTGCACCTGCGTCGGGCAGACGATGTGACCGAGGAACGCCACTACGTCCCGGGAGAGCCACAGCCCCATGTGATCATCGAACACCAGGGCTCGGGTCTGGGGCGCTCCCTCGCGGTCGGGTCCACCGTGGCTGCCCTGGTGGGGGCGGCGGACGGGGAACTCACTGTGTCCCAGATCATCACGGCGGTGGCCGTGCTGACGGATCAGAACGCCGATGACCTGCTGGAAGAGGTTGGGCCCGGTGCGGTGGAGCTGATTCGGTGCGGGATGCTGGAGGTTGTGGACAACCCCTGATCCGTTCCACCGGGGGCGTCGGCGGGCCGGAGCTGTCCGCGGGTCGTTGTAGGGTCGGGGCGGACGGGCCGGTACCACCGGCCCCGCCGCACCCGGAACCCTCGTGGGGACAGAGGTGTCGGCCGGAGCGTTGAGCGGAGGATCATGGGCGGGTCAAAGCTGGTCATCGTGGAGTCACCCGCGAAGGCCCAGACCATCGAGGGCTACCTCGGTCCCGACTACCGGGTCGAGGCCTCCATCGGGCACATCCGCGACCTGCCGCAGCCCAAGGACCTGCCCGCCGACATGAAGAAGGGCCCCTACGGGCGTTTCGCCGTGGACGTCGAAGACGGGTTCACTCCCTACTACGCGGTCAATCCGGACAAGAAGAAGAAGGTCACCGAACTCAGACGGGCACTCAAGGACGCCGACGAGCTCTACCTGGCCACTGATGAGGACCGCGAGGGTGAGGCCATCGCCTGGCACCTCCTGCAGGTCCTCAAGCCCAAGGTGCCCGTCAAGCGCATGGTCTTCCACGAGATCACCCGCGAAGCCATCCAGCGCGCGCTGGAGAACACCCGCGAGATCGACACCGACCTGGTCGACGCCCAGGAGACACGGCGCATCCTCGACCGCCTCTACGGCTACGAGGTCTCACCCCTGCTGTGGCGCAAGATCCGCCCCTCCCTGTCCGCCGGACGCGTCCAGTCCGTGGCCACCCGTCTGGTGGTGGACCGCGAACGCGAGCGCATGGCGCATGTGCAGGCCTCCTACTGGTCCATCGACACCCATGTCACCACCGATCCCGGTGCCTTCGGCGCCCGCGTCGTGGAGGTCGACGGACATCGCGTCGCCACCGGCTCCGACTTCACCGAGGCGGGGACGCTGTCGGCGAAGGCTGTGGCCGCCGGGGCCGTCCACCTGGACGAGGCCGCTGCCACCCGCCTGGCGGGCCTGCTGGAGGCCTCCACCTCCTCGCGCATCGACGCCGTCACCCAGAAGCCCTACCGGCGTCGCCCCGCAGCTCCCTTCACCACCTCCACGCTGCAGCAGGAGGCCAGCCGCAAGCTGCACTGGAACGCCTCCTCCACGATGCGCACCGCCCAGAGCCTCTACGAGTCGGGCTACATCACCTACATGAGGACCGATTCCACGGCCCTGTCGGAGCAGGCGATCCACGCCGCGCGCACCCAGGCCCGCGAGCTCTACGGACCGGAGGCGGTGGCCGACAAGCCGCGCGTCTACGGCACGAAGTCCAAGGGCGCCCAGGAGGCGCACGAGGCGATCCGTCCCGCCGGTGACCACTTCCGCACCCCCGAGCAGGTCTCGGGATCGCTGTCACGACAGCAGTGGGCCCTCTACGACCTGATCTGGAAGCGCACCGTGGCCTCCCAGATGGCGGATGCCGTGGGGCACACCGCCACCATCCGCGTCCTCACCGGGGTGGGTGACGGGCAGGGGCGTCACGACGTCGTCTCCTCCGCCTCGGGCACGGTCATCACCTCCCCCGGTTTCCGCCTGGCCTACGAGGAAGGTCGCGACAGCTCCCGCTACGAGGCCGAGAAGCAGGCGGGGGATGCCGAGAAGGTCCTTCCCGACGTCCACGAGGGCGACGCCGCAGATGTCGACGAAGCGCATGCTGACGGACATGAGACCCAGCCTCCCGGCCGCTACACCGAGGCCACCCTGGTCAAGACCATGGAGGAGCTCGGCATCGGGCGCCCCTCCACCTATGCCGCCACCATCCAGACCATCTCCGACCGCGGATATGTCGTGCACCGCGGACAGTACCTGGTGCCCACATGGCTGGCGTTCTCGGTCACGCGTCTCCTGGAGCAGAACCTCTCGAACCTGGTGGACTACGACTTCACGGCGTCCATGGAGTCCGACCTGGACCGCATCGCCACGGGGCATGAGGACGGCACCCAGTTCCTCACCCAGTTCTACCTGGGCGGGGACGGCAAGGCGGACCAGGACGGCCTGCGCCACCAGGTGGAGGGCCTGGGCGACATCGACGCGCGTCAGGTGAACTCCCTGGAGCACCTGGACGGTGTGACCCTGCGACTGGGGCGCTACGGGCCCTACCTGGAACGTGAGGACGGGACCCGGGCCAATGTGCCCGAGGACATCGCCCCCGATGAGTTGGACGCCGCGAAGGTGGAGGAGCTCTTCGCCCTGGCTGCCGATGACGGGCGTGAACTCGGCGTGGACCCGGACAGCGGGCACATGCTCATCGCGAAGAATGGCCGCTTCGGCCCCTACGTCACCGAGGTCCTGCCCGAGGAGGGCCAGGGCGGCGCGGGCGCTTCCGGGAAGGGCGCCCCCTCGACGGAGGCGGCTGCCCAGGGCGCGGTCGAGTCCGGGAAGAAGAAGGGGAGCGGGCGGAAGAAGGCGGCTCCCAAGCCGCGTACCGCCTCTCTGTTCAAGTCCATGGACCTGGCGACCGTCACCCTGGAGGATGCCCTCAAGCTGCTGTCCCTTCCTCGCGAGGTGGGGGTGGACCCCGAGTCCGGGGAGGTCATCACCGCACAGAACGGGCGGTACGGGCCCTATCTGAAGAAGGGCACGGATTCGCGCACCCTGGCTTCCGAGGACCAGCTGCTCACGCTCACCCTGCCCGAGGCCCTGGAGATCTACGCCCAGCCCAAGACACGGGGGCGGGGGGCGGTGCGCCCCCCGTTGCGGGAGTTCGCGGAGGACCCGGTCTCGGGGAAGAAGGTGGTCGTCAAGGACGGCCGCTTCGGCCCCTACATCACCGATGGCACCACGAACATCACGGTGCCCCGCTCGGAGTCGGTGGAGGAGTTGACCCAGGAGCGCGCCTTCGAGTTGCTGGCGGACAAGCGCGCCAAGGGGCCTGCCCCGAAGAAGCGCCAGACGCGCTCCACATCGACGCGCAAGACCGCGACGAAGAAGGCGGCCGCGAAGAAGCCCGCGGCTGCCAAGAAGCCTGCGACTCGCAAGAAGGCTTCCGAGTGAGCTCCTCCCCGAGATGGTCGGGGAGGCCGCAACGGAGGTGCACCAGGGGCATGGGAGGATGACGGCATGACGGACCAGGGTGGGGCAGCTGCAGGACTCTTCATCACCTTCGAAGGTGGTGACGGGGCAGGCAAGACGACCCAACTGGACCGTGTGCGTGAGTGGTTCGAGACCCATGGGCATCGCGTCCTGGTCACCCGCGAACCCGGGGGTACCGAGCTCGGCACCGACCTGCGCCGCCTGATCCAGCACGGGCCGGAGGACGTGGATGCGCGCACCGAGGCGTTGCTCTATGCCGCCGACCGTGCCTACCACGTCGCCACTGTCGTGCGACCCGCCCTGGCAGCAGGAACGATCGTCCTGGGGGACCGCTACATCGACTCCTCCCTGGCCTACCAGGGTGCGGCCCGCGACCTGGGGGTTGAGGAGATCCGCTCCCTGTCACTGTGGGCCACCCAGGGACTGCAACCCGATCTGACTTTCCTGCTGGACCTGCCCCCCGACGTGGGGGCGCGCCGCGACACCGGGGAGCCTGACCGCATCGAGCGGGAGTCCACGGACTTCCACGAGCGGGTGCGCCACGAGTACCTCCACCTGGCTGAGGAGTACCCCACCCGCATCGTCGTCATCGATGGCGTGGGCACACCTGAGCAGGTGTTCGCTGAGATCCAGGGCGTGCTGGAGGAACGTCTGCCTGCGCTCCTCGGCGAGGGCGCACAGGACGGGGCCAGCGTCGGTGCCGATGCGCGCCGGGGCCCGTCGGGGTCTGGGTCCTCGGGGTCTGGGTCGTCGGAGCAGGGTGCCCCGGCTCCCGAGACCGTGTCCACCGCAGGCTCCGGGTCTGCACCCCAGCACACGCGCACGGAGGGACTGACCGTCCTCACGGAGGCGCAGGCCGCGCTGTGGGGCGAGCCCGGGGACACGCTGCTGTGAGCGTCTGGGGCGAGCTGGTCGGTCAGGACGGCGCGGTCGCCGTCCTGGAGGAGGCTGCCGGTGCGGCCCGTCGCATCGTCGAGGGCGAGCCCGGAGACGCTGACGCGGAGCGGTCCATGACCCATGCGTGGCTGGTGACCGGTCCCCCGGGGTCGGGGCGCTCGGTTGCCGCGCGCGCGTTCGCCGCTGCCCTGCAGTGCACGGGTCCCGTCCCCGGGTGTGGGGAGTGCGCGGGATGTCGCACGACCCTGGCGGGGACCAACGCGGACGTCCTGTCCATCTCCACCGACAAGGTACAGATCCAGATCGCGGAGGCCCGCGAGTTCGTCCAGCGTGCCCAGGTCGCGCCCTCGCAGGGACGCTGGAGGGTGATTGTCGTCGAGGATGCGGACCGCATGGCGGAGCGCACCTCCAATGTCCTGCTCAAGGCCATCGAGGAACCGCCCGAGCGCACCGTGTGGTTGCTGTGCGCACCCAGCCCCGAGGACATGATCACCACCATCCGCTCCCGCTGCCGCCACCTCGGTCTGCGCACTCCGGCGGCCCAGGCGGTGGCTGATCTGCTGGTGCGCCGCGACGGGGTGGAGCCTGCAGTGGCCCTGCAGGCCGCGCGTGCGGCCCAGTCCCACATCGGGCTGGCGCGAGCCCTGGCGCGCGATCCGCAGATGCGGGAGCGGCGTCGTCGGATCATCCAGGCTCCCGCCCGTGTGCGCAGCGTGGGCGAGGCCGTCTTCGCCGCGCAGGACCTGGTGGAGGTGGCAAAGGAGCAGTCCGAGGCGCAGGTCAGTGCGCGCAACGCCCAGGAGAAGTCGGCGCTGCTGCGCCAGCTGGGTGTGGCGGAGGGGGATCGGGCGACCCCGCAGTCCCGGGCACAGATGCGTCAGCTGGAGGAGCAGCAGAAGCGCCGCTCCAAGCGCGCCATGCAGGACGTGTTGGACCGGGCCCTGGTGGACCTGCTGGGAATCTACCGCGATGTGCTGTTGGTGCAGCTGGGGACGGGCCAGGACCTGGTCAACGAGGATCTCACCGACCTGGTGTCGGACCTGGCCGCGGACTCCACCCCCGAGCAGACGATGGTGCGTGTGGAGGCCATCGAGGACGCGCGCCGCAGGTTGGGTGCCAATGTCTCCCCGTTGCG
>JAKECL010000156.1 GCA_030460725.1 Propionibacterium sp. | reverse complement strand
CCCGCGCTGGACATTCCGACCGCGGACCCGGTGGCCGCCGGTCGCCCTCACGCGGATCCCGCGGAAGGTGAGGACCCCACCTCGGGGGAGCCCGCCTCGGGGGAGCCCACCCCGGTTTCCCTCGCGCTCGCGGACCGCATCGGGGGGAACGGGGACTCTCCGCTGGCATGGCGCTGCGGGTCGATCAGTGTGGAGGGCCCCAGCCACCTCCTCCCCCAGCTTGAGGCAACGACCCTGGCCATTGCCTCCCGCATCGCCTCCACCCGGCACCTCCCGCTGCATGTCTGTTCCTCCGCACGCGAGCGCTCTGCGGACGCTTCGACCTGGATACCTCCCGTGGATCCGGGTGGCGTGGCGGTGCTCATGGAGGGCTTCCTCGCCCACGGCCCCGCAGTGCTGGCCCTCACTGACCCCCCCTTGATGGTTGAGTCCCTGGACCGGGGGCTCGGGCCCGGCAGCGGGCGCTCATGGTGGGCCCGTCTGCTGGCGGGAGCGGATCGAGCTGGGCTGGTGGTCGTCGTCCTGCAGCGCAGCGACCTCGCGCCGGGAACGGTCGGTGCGCCGGCCCGTCTGCCCCACCGACTCATCCAACTCACCACCGTCGAAGACGCGCTGAGGGCCGGACTGCCCAGCACCGCACCCACCTCCCACCTGCCGGGCCGCCTGCTCGCCCTTGGCTTCCACGAGCACGGCGCGGGACCTCTGCGCTGTCAGGTTCCCCTGGAGGCCCCGTCGCAGGGAGTACCCAGCGGGGACGAGGTCGCCTCCGCACCCGCCACCACACCTGCCACCACACCCGGCTCCGCACCCGCCACCACGCACCACCGCTCCGTCGAGCAACCAGCGACCGGCGGAGCAAAGGGAGGAACGACCGCGCTGCGGCGGCTGTCGGGCGATGGCAGGACCTGGTCGGTCCGCGCGGAGCCCTGCCCGGACGAGCGACTCCCGGACTGGGCGCTGGCATGGGCCGGAGCGGGGCTGGAGCCTCTCGAGGTCATCGCGGACCAGGACTGGGTGGTCGTCGCACACGATCCCGGCCCCGCCCTCGCCCGCCTGGAGCTGTTGGGACGAGCACATGCAGGGAATCCGCGCGCACCCGGGCACGTGGCGGGCGCAGGCCACCACGAGGGCGCAACCCTGCCGGACGCCCCAGGACGGCCAGGGGGTGGGGATGGGCACCCCGACGGTGCACGCCAACAGGCACAGGGCGGCGTCCGCGACACCGGAGTGCGTCGCGAGGCGGCGGCTGCGCATGGAACCGGGTCCGACGTGACCCTTCCCGATGGCACCCGTGTCACGGTGCTCCCGCCCTCCCGGTGGGCCCAGGTGGCAGCCCTGCGCGGAAACACTGTCCTCGCACTGGACCCCGGCCCGGAGCTGCTGGGGGTGCTGGCTGCTGACTCCCGGCAGGCATCGCAGGCGCTCCGAGCATTCCGGTGGGGCCCCTGCAGCGGTGTCCTGGCGATCTCCGGCCAGCTCATCCGCATCGTCCTGCCATCCGCGTCGGCACGTGCAGGTGGTCCGAGACAGGGTCCGGACCCAGCCGGTGCCGGCCACAGCCCGTGAGCCGTCCCCCTGCCAGCCTTGGCCTGCCAGCCTTGGCCCGCCAGACTGGCCTGTCGGCCATCCGGGCAAGGCCCGGACGTGTGGGTACGCCCGCGTCCCGACGCCCGCTCCACCGTGGGTGCTCGCCCGCTCACCCCGGCGGCGATGAGCCACGGACACGCTCCCGACGTGACTCTTCACACAGGTCAATCAGGTGGCATGTGTCCGTCGACTCTTGCCGCTCCCGCGGACTTGACCGAAACTGGACACCGTTGTTCGTCGAGTCACTGACGTGTCGGGAGCCGTTCACCTCCCGGCACCACTGAATGGAGACTGTGGAATGGATTGGCGGAGCAAGGCAGCCTGTTTGAGCGTCGACCCGGAGCTCTTCTTCCCCATCGGGAACACCGGGCCGGCAATCGCCCAGGCAGCTGAGGCGAAGACAGTGTGCCGCACCTGCTCCGTCCAGACGGTGTGCCTGCAGTGGGCCATCGACAACAACCAGGACTCCGGTGTCTGGGGTGGAATGAGCGAGGAGGAGCGCCGCTCCCTCAAGCGCCGCGCCGCCCGCGCGCGACGCGCCTCCTGACGCAGACCCACGCGCCTTCCTCTGCTGCCCGCACCCTCCGGTGTGGGCAGCAGTGTCTGTGGGCCCAGGGATCCGCAGGTGGAGGCCGGTGCCGCTCAGGACAGGTGCATCCGCAGCGTCACCACCGTGCCGTTCTCCGCGCCCGGCTCCCACTCGATCGTGCCGTGCAACTCGCCGCGCACCATCTGGTTGACGATCTGGGTGCCCAGGCCCGTCATGGGTGTCCCCGGCTCCACCCCGACTCCGTTGTCAATGACACGCACCACCAGGATCTCGCCGTCATGTCGCGCATCGATCTGGACCACGCCGTCGCGGCCAGCCAGCCCATGCTCCACGGCATTGGCCACCAGCTCGTTGAGCACCGTGGCCAGGGCCTGGGCGTAGTCGGCACCGACCATGCCGAACTTGCCGGTGGTCACCACCTCGACCGAGTGGTCCGTCGTCGCCACCGCACCTGACAGACGCAGGATGGAGCGGGCCACCTCATCGAAGTTGACCTCCTCCTCCACGTTCTGGGACAACGCCTCATGGACGGTCGCAATGGCCTGGACCCGTCGACCGGCCTCGGCCAGCGCCTGACGGACCTCCTCCGACCCGCTGCGCCGGGCCTGGAGGCGCAACAAGGCCGAGACTGTCTGGAGATTGTTCTTCACACGGTGGTGGATCTCGCGGATGGTGGCGTCCTTGGTCATCAGCTCCTGTTCGCGCCGTCTCACCTCGGAGACGTCGCGGGTGAGGATCACGGCGCCCAGACGTGCCCGGCCCTCCACCAGGGGCAGTGCCCGCATGGTCACCGTGGAGGCGTGGGCACTGATCTCCACCCTCCACGATGCCCGGCCCATGACGACCACGGCCAGGGTCTCCTCCACCAGCGCCTCGTCGGAGACGACATCGGTGATGTACTCCGCCAGGACATGGCCGCGCATGGACTCCCGGATCCCGAGGCGGCGCAGACAGGACACGGCATTGGGTGTCACCTGCTGGACCACACCCTCCTCGTCCAGGAGGATCGCACCGTCGAGGACGCGGGGGACGCCGTGGGTCGTCACCGTGGGTGTGGAGTCGTAGGGGTACTGGCCGCGGGTCATCATCTGACACAGCACATCCGCGGCGGCCGAGGTCCATCCCTGGGCACCCAGCGAGAGCCTCGGGGAGGAGATGTTCGACTCCCGCGTCATCACGGCGATCACCCGACCGTCGTGGAACACAGGCACACAGGTCTCCATCATCGAGTAGGTGCCAGCCCAGCGCGCAGCTGCGGGTCGGATCACGTCCCCTGTGGCCACTGCCCGGTGGAGTTCCGCCTCCCGCGCGGCCGGCAGGTAGAGCCCGATGATGTCGTCGAGGTGCACAGTGGCGGAGGTCGCGGGCCGGCAGTGCGCCACCGCCACGAATCGCCCGTCGTCGGCAGGCAGCCACAGGACCAGGTCCGCAGCCGCCAGGTCCGCCAGGACCTGCCAGTCCGCCAGGAGCAGGTGGAGCCAGTCGATGTCCGACTCCGACAACGGGGTCGCGGATGCCTCCTCGGCCAGTTGCATCAGGCTGCGCATGGCCCCACTGTAGTGCCGGCCACGAGGCCTCCCTGTCATGACCGGAGCATCGACCCGGGCCGTGCACCCACGCCTTCCCTGCGCCGCGCACCCATCGGGTGCGGTGACGAACACCGAGGTGGGACACTGGTGGACGAACCAGTCATGTCCGCACCCGCACCCGGCCCGACCGCCGTCGGGCCCGGCCGACCCGAGGAGACCACCGTGCAGATCACGGATTCCTACACCTACCCCGCCTCCCTGGAGCGCATCGGCCAGATGTTCGCCGATCCGCAGTACACGCGCAGTCGCCTGGATGTCCCCGGAGTCATCGACCCCCAGGTGGACGTGGTCGAGGAACAGGGCACCCTCACCCTCAGGGTGAAGGCCTCCGTGGACACCTCCCTCCTCCCCTCCGCAGCGCAGCGCTTCGTGCGTTCCGGGCTGAGCCTGACCATCACCGAGACCTGGGCCCCCGCGCAGGGGAACACCCGTCGGGGGACCACCGAGGTCCAGGTCCACGGCGCACCCGTCTCCCTGCGGGCCGTCTCCGTGCTCACCGGCTCGACGGAGTCCACCACCCGGGCCGTCAACGCCGACCTGTCCGTCTCGATCCCGCTGGTCGGCCGCCGCGTCGAGCAGCAGGCCGCCGGCAAGGTCCGTTCCCTCTTCGCCCGCGAACTCGAGGCAGCACGCAGCTGGCTGGAGGCCCACCCCGCCCAGTGAGCCGGATCCCCGGCGTCGCGCGGGTCGCCCTCGCGAATCCCCTGACGCCGCCCCCGTGCACGGCGCGGGACTCCTGGCCCACAATGGGACCATGAAGATCTCACCGAAGGACTCATCCCCCGCCGCCCAGGGCGGCCCCACGCCGGCTCTGTTCCTGGAGCGTCAGGGCACCCGCCAGTACGTCGCGCGCAACGCGCGCGGGGCCGAGCTGCTCCTGGGCGACGGTCCCGGGCGATTCTCCCCCGGTGATCTCCTGAAGATCGCCTTGGCCGGCTGCAATGCCATGTCCTCCGACCGCCGGCTCGAGATCGCGTTGGGAGAGGACTTCCGCCAGGTCATCGGGGTGTCCGGGGAGTACGACGAGGACGAGGACCGCTACGACTCCTTCCAGGTGGAGCTGGTCCAGGACCTCTCCGGACTGCAGGAGGCCGAACGGGAGAACCTGGAACGCCGGGCCGCCGCCGCCATCGACCGCTCCTGCACGATCGGACACACCCTGGTGCGCGCCACCCCCTACACGAAGGTCTTCACCTCGGAGGCCGACACGGAGGAGGCCTGAACCTGTGAAGAGCCGACGCAACCGCCACATGGTGCACCTGCCCGGACGCGCGCGCCCCCGGGATCGCGGTCATGCCGCAGTACGCTCCTCCAGCGGTTCCTCCGCCGAGGCCGAGGGCGGACTGCCCCCGGAAGGGACCAGCACCCCCGACCCCGGCGCGTTCACCGCGGACCCGGCCTCCCGCTCCTGGAGTGGCGACCCTGAGGACTCCCCTGCCCCGGGCACGTGGCGCCACGCCGTCGACGTGCCCCATGCCGCCAGTCTGCGCACGGCACGCAAACTGCACGAGGACTTCCCCGGAGCCACCAATGCGCAGCTGGTCGAGATCGCCACGAGGCGCTTCGTGCGCCGGGTCGGAGTGGAGAGTGGAGCCGTGGGGGCAGCCGCGGCCTGGCCGGGGATCGGCACTGCTGCCTCGGCCACCGCCTCCGGCGCCCAGCTGGTCGCCTTCGTCTCCGAGGCCGCGCACTACACCCTGGTCGTTGCCCACCTCCACGGCATTGACGTGCGCGACCCCGCCAAACGCACGTCCCTGGTGCTGGCCACCCTCACCGGTCGTGAGGGCGCGGAGTACATCACCACACAGCTCGGCATCGAGACCCTCGCCTGGTTCCGCGACTCCTTCCTCCACATCCGCACCGCCTCCGCCCAGCAGTTCAACCACCTCATGACCCGGTGGTTGCGCTCGAAGATCCTGGGGCGGGCGACCACCTCCACTCTGGGACGCATGCTTCCCTTCGGTGTGGGGGCGGCCGTGGGGTGGGCCGGGTACTACCCCCCCG
>JAKECL010000155.1 GCA_030460725.1 Propionibacterium sp. | reverse complement strand
GGGCATCGCCCGCGCCACCGCCGACCTCGACTCGATGCTGGAGCAACTCGATGCCGGCGCCTTCAGCGAGTACGCGTACATGACGAACCAGCCGAGCTTCGGTCTCCCGTGGGTCCACAACTGGCTGAGGTCACCGGCCAGCACCACTGACACTCTCGACCGGGTGGTCGCGGAACTGTTCGGGAGCGGTCCGGACGGGCTCCTGGGAAATGATGACCTGGGATCCCTGTCCTCCTGGTACGTGTGGGCGAACCTCGGCCTCTTCCCAGGGATCTACGGCACTGCCGACCTCCTGGTGAGCTCCCCGATGTTCGAGCAGGTCACGATCCGCTCGGCAGCCTCGGACCGGGTGATCGCGATCTCCGCACCCGGGGCGACCCAGGGCGCGCGCCACATCGAGGGCCTCAGCGTCGACGGTGTCGGACGGACGGCCTCGTGGCTCCCCGAGACCTTCGCCCGTGACGGTGGCACCCTGCAGTTCACGATGACCTCCTCACACACCTCCTCCTGGGGGACGGGGGAGGACGACGTCCCGCCCTCCTACCCGGAGGGGACCGATGACCCGAACGGTCGGGGGGTCACCCACGACGGAGCGCGCGACGCAGGTTCACTCGATGCCGCAGGGGCGACGCTGTCCTACGAGAAGCTGGCCTCGCAGGGCGTCACCCCCGGCGCCCCCCTGCCCTTCGGCGACACCGGCGTGACCTTCACCTGGCCCGGGTCGGCCGACGGCGCCCATCCCGACCACAACAAACCCCACCGGCCCCGCCGCGATGTCGCGAACGTGTCGACCACCGGCATCTCGTTCCTGGGCCTGGCCACCAACGGACCCTCGACGGGGAACGCGAGCGTCGTCTACACGGACGGGTCGACCCACACCGTGACCGTATCCCTGTCGGACTGGACGCCCTCGACCGTGCCCGCCGGGAACACCGCCCTCGTCGAACTCCAGGGGCGCAACACACGCGAAGGAGGGTCGGACACGGCCAGGCCCAAGCTGTTCGCCACGGACGTCGCGGGGCTGGACCCCTCGAAGACCGTCGATGCCGTCATCCTGCCCACGACCGTGGACAAGGGCGTCATGCACATCTTCGCCGTCGGCTTCCGCAACCCCGAGGCGGCCGGTGCCGAGGCAACGAGGACCTCCCTCAGCCTCTCCCCCACCACGGTCGAGGAGGGCCACAACGCCGTGGCCAGCGTGACCGTGAGCCCCGGCGGTGTCGCCGGGACCGTCACCCTCTCCGAGGAGGCGACCGCGCTGGGGTCGAGCGCAGTGGCGGGCGACGGGACGGCGAGGATCGAGGTGCCCGGCACGCTCGCAGCGGGCTCCCACACCCTCATCGCCACCTTCTCACCCGATGACACGGGCGCCCATCTTCCCTCGACCTCCCCCGGCGTCGTGCTCACCGTCCTGCCCCTCCACACCTCCGACGCCAGAGGCGCCCGGTGGACCCGCACCTACGAGAGTGGGACCCCGGCCCCTGCCGGATTCCCCCAACGTGGGGAGGCGACGGGGATCCGCGGTGAGTCGGTCCTCCGACCAGGACAGATCGCGGAGGTGACCTCCAACGCGCCGAACACGGGCAACATCAAGGAGTACGTGGCCCGCCTGGCCGATGGTGACCGCTCGACGAAGTGGTACGCCTCGGGGAGCAGGGCACCGTCGGGGACGAGTCCCGTCATCGCCGCGTATGCGTTGACCGGGGCACAGGCCGTCACCGGGTACTCGGTGACGGCGGCCGCCGACTCCTCGTCCTTCCCCGAGCGCGATCCGCGGAGCTGGCAGATCCTGGCCAGTGACGCACCTGGTGCCACCGATGACCTGAACGGTTCCTCCTGGGAGGTCGTGGCCACGGAGATCGACCAAACCTTCGCAGCCAACGGACTCACCCGCTTCTACCGGATCACCGACCCCCACCCACACAGCGCCTACCAGCTGCGCGTGACCGCGAACGCGGGTGGCGTCACGAAGAACGCGACGACCCAGATCGCGGACTGGACCCTGTCGACGGACGACGGCGACTCCCCACAGGCGCTCGGGGTCTCCGTCCGTCAGACGGGAACGGCACCCGGCGGGGCAGGGGTGCAGGCCCTGCGTTACGCGGGCCGCATCCTGGGTGACGGCCCCGTGGACTCGTCCACGGTCCTCCAGATGGACCTCGACATCACCGTCACCGAGGGGACGTCCCTGTCATACCTGCTCAGGCCTGACAACGATGCCTCCGCACCGGTGTCGGTCGATGTCGTCTACTCGGCGCCGGGATCACAGCAGCGCTCGACGCTCTCCGGGGAGCCCGTCTCGGCGACGCCCGGGAAGTGGACACCCGTGACCGTCGATCTCTCGTCCCTGGCGGGTGCACACGTCCACGAGCTGCAGCTCCACCACCGGGAGGGCTCCGGCGTCGCCGACACGCTGGTGAGCGGATGGATCGACTCGCTGACCATCGGCTCCCCGCTGGTCGACGGCGACACGGTGTGGACGTACCTGGACCTCCCGGATGTGGACCCCGCCGCCGGCGCCACCGGACGCACCGCCTGGACGACGACAGCCCTCCCCTCCGACGGGGACTGGAAGCGCGCCCGGGGCCCCTTCGGTGCGAAGCGTGACGGGACCGACCTGGGCTCCGGGTATCCGGTGACCACAAGGCTGAACCTGTACAAGGACGGCACGTCCGCACCCGTGCTGGAGGGCTATTTCCTCCGCACCTCCTTCATCCTGGACCAGGACACCGTGGACACAGCGGTCTCCCTGAGCGGCACCGTGGTCTTCGATGACACCGCAACCGTCTACGTCAACGGCGTCCGGGTGGCCGGGTGGGACGACTCGGAGATCACCCGGAACCTCCAGTACCAGACGCCGCAGGGCACCGACGGGGGTGGGGACCCGGAGACGAGGTCCTTCACGGTTCCCGCATCCGCCCTCGTCGTCGGGGAGAACACCGTCGCCGTCGAGGTCCACCAGTGCAACTCGACCAGCTCCGACGTCTACTTCGCGATGCCGAACCTGGAGCTCGACGCGGACGGCACCTCCACCCCGTTCAGTGACGCGCAGCTCGGGGCCTCCTACCCCTCCGACTCGGCGAAGGCCCCGGACGGGGGCGACTACCACACGTGGCTCCTGCGTTCCTTCAGGGACGCCCTCGACGAGGACGCGGTGATGGGTCCCAACACACCCTACGAGCCCGGGACCACCGTCGGGCAGCTCTCCGGTATCAACGACGCCACTGTCGTCGCCGTCAACAACGCGCCCGCCGCCTACGCCGACAAGCTGGACCCGGAGGTCGAGGAAGCCCTGCGCGACGGGGCCGGGAGCCCGTACGTCACCATGGCGAACGGCCTCGGCGACGTCATCGGACCGCTCTTCACCCAGGCGCTGGCGAACAACGAGCTGCCGCGGACGAAGGCCCTGCTGAGCTACCGGGTCGAGAAGCCCACCGCGAACTCGGGCGACGCCTACCAGACTGCGAAGAACACCTATCAGTACAAGCGTCCCTTCGTGAGGATGGGATTCACCTCGACGGGTGGGTTGCTCAAGAAGTGGGACTCCGACAGCGGATATGCGGGCCTGGCGGGTGACGGCTCCTTCCCCAGCGGGCACACCTCCCACGGGTACTCACAGGGCATCACCCTCGCGACCCTCCTGCCCGAGCTGGGGCCACAGATCCTGGCCCGAGCCTCCGAGTACGGCAACAACCGGATCGTCCTCTCCTTCCACTACCCCACCGACGTCATGGGAGGTCGGATCGTGGGGGAGGACATCACCGCCCGGCGGTGGTCCGATGCCGAGTACCGCCCGCTCCTGGAGACGGCCCGGGACGAGCTGGACGCGGTGCTCACGCAGAAGTGCCGCGAGGTCGGGGCCGGCGACACCCTGGAGGAGTGCATCTCCCATCAGCACCCGTACCTGGGTGACGAGGCCGCCGTGGACCTCTACACCCAACGACTCACCTACGGCTTCCCCCAGGTCGGGCGGACCGACCTCGCTCCCGCGGTGCCCTCGGGCGCAGCAGACCTGCTGCTCACCACCTTCCCCGCCCTCGACGAGGCCCAACGCACGACCGTCCTCGCTGCCACGTCCCTCCCCTCCGGGTTCGTCCTGGACGAGACGGGTGGGGCCGGCAGCTTCCAACGCCTCAACCTCGCAGCGGCCATGGATGCCACCGTCGAGGTGTCCGCCGACGGCACCCTGGTCGTCAACGGCGTGCGGGTGGGCGCAGACGGTGTCCCCCTCGACCCGCCCGACCCCACCGGACCGGGCACCCCGACGGTGGTCACACCGGGCGAGGTCACCTTCACGGACGAGGACGGCTCCGCACAGGACTCCTACACCGTCCCGGACTCCGAAGGTGTCGACTACCTCGTCGGGGACGAGGTCCTGTCCGCGGGGACGTACCCGGCAACGGGGAGGGTCACGGTCACCGCGCGCGCCCGCGAGGGCTATGCCCTTGCGGAGGGGGCGACCACGACCTGGACCCATGAGTTCTCCGACGCGACCACGGACCCGACCGACCCCGGCCAACCCACGGACCCGACCGACCCCGGCCAACCCACGGACCCGACCGACCCGGTGGGCCCATTCGCACCCTCCGATCCGGCCGGTCCTGCGGGGACGGGTTCCTCCACACAGGGGGAGGGACTGGCCGCCACTGGCGCGACGATCTCCCTGGTCACGACGACCGCGTTGCTGGCGCTGCTGATCGGGGTGGCGGCGCTGCGTCCGGGCAGGAGACGGGGCTGACCCTTCCGGGGAGCGCGGGACGGACTGTCGGCGGCGCGCGCTCCTCTGCTCGACACCTGACAGGTCTGAACTGACGGTGGGGTGGGGGGGGGGGCCCGCAACCCCCCCCCCCCCCCCCACCCCAAACCACCCGGAGCGGCCGGGACCCCCCCCCCGCCCCCCCCCCCCCGGGGGGGCGGGGGGGGGGGGGGGGGGGGCCCCCCCCCCCCCCCCCCCCCCCCCCCCCACCGTCACATCCGTGCGTGCCGGGCGTGCCTCCGGCCCCGGACCTCCCCGACGTCGACGTGGCCGCAGGCCCACTCGTCCGGACCCCGATCACGCACTTCCCGGAGAACGCGAAGCACCGTGTTGTCCCGCCCTCGTCGCCCACCGGACGGGCGCGCACCGGACAGCACCACACACACGAGGAGACGCCCTCGGACAGGGAGGGACCCCCGTGCCGGATGAGCCCCGTGTGTCCACCCCACTGTCCTCGTGTGCGGCGGGAACCCGACGAGGATCCGACTCACGGAGCCCGAGGGCGGCGCCGGAAGTCAGGATCTGCCGTCATCCGTGTCCTCCCCCGAAGTCAGGTGCGCGATCGCTCGCTCGAGGTCCGTTGCTCGGTCGGGCACCGAACCCGGAGAGGGAAAGGCCGCCGCGGCGGAGACACCTGTGGCCCCCGCCCTGCAGTCCTCGAGAAGCTGCGCCACCGCGCGCACGACGAGGGGCGGGACCCGCTCACATGCGGATCCCGCCCCTCTCCACCCGGCGTCGACGGACCGGTTCAGCTGCGGCGCCTCCGCCCGTGGAGCGTCACGAGGCCGGCGGCCAGGGAGACCGCGGACAGACCGCCCAACACGATCGCGAGCGATCCTGTGTGCGCCAGCGCGGCGCCGTCGTCCGTGCCCTTCTGTCCCTGGCCACTGGCGTTGGGAGAAGGGACCACCGCGCCCGGCTCCGATGGCGCGGCCGGGTCCGTCGGCTGGCCGGGATTGGCCGGGTCCGTCGGCTGACCGGGGTCC
>JAKECL010000154.1 GCA_030460725.1 Propionibacterium sp. | reverse complement strand
GCCGGATGCGGGATCCATTCGTGGCGCGACGGCTGTGATGTGGGTGATGCGCCCGCGCGTCGGCACCGCATGTCATGGGCGATGGATCACGGGAGGTGGCACCCACACATGTGCGGTGCACCAGAGGGCCACCTCCGTCTGGCGCTTTCCAGCAATCCTGGTGTCCGTGTACGGCTAGATCCAGGAGCTCAGCCACATGCGGGAGAGCCAGTCCTGGTAGGGGATGAGGGCGCCGGTCCACACCGTGTAGAAGTAGGCGGCACTGAGCAACACGACGAAGGCCGCGACCAGGGCGAGGAGGGCGAGCGCGTCCTGGACCGGGGAGGCAATACCGGGCCACGCGGGGTCGCCCTCGTGGGCGCTGACGGACGGGCTGGAGGACCACGCTGCGAGGGACGTGTCGGGTTTGACCTGCCCCCAGCACACACCGATCGCCCAGGCCAGGATCAGGGCGACGAAGGGCGCGAATGCCACGGTGTAGAAGGTGAACATCGTGCGGTCGGGGTAGGCGAACCAGGGCACGTACATTGAGAGATAGCCGCACAGCACCAGCCCGATCCGCCAGTCCCCCCAACGAGCCACGACCCACAGGGCCAGCACCAGGGCCGGGACTGCCAACCACCACAGCAACGGATTGCCCAGTGCGACGACGTTGCGCACACATTCCCCCCCGCTGCACGGGCCGGCGAACCTGTCGTAGTAGAAGGAGGTCGGGCGCAGCTGGAACAGCCAGCCCAGGGGATGGGACTGGTAGTTGTGGGGCGTGGAGAGACCATTGTGGAACTCCCAGACCTGCACGTGGTAGAGCAACAGATCTGACAGCACACTCCACGGAGCGGTGGAGGGACCGCCTGCGGCTGCGGAGGCACCGTGGCCCCAGGCGCGCGGGTGCAGCATCCACCCGGTCCACGAGGCGATGTAGACCAGGACAGCAGTGGGGACCATGGCGACAAAGGCCACAGGGACATCGGTGACCAGCGCCCCCCGGGCAGCGCGAGGATGGCCGAGCCGTCGGCGTTCGCTCCACTCGCGCAGCGCCACGAACAGACCGAGCACCGCCAGTGCATAGATCCCCGACCACTTCACGGAGCAGGCGAGTCCCAGCGCCACACCGGCCACGACCAACCACCAGCGGGGACCGGAGCGGGGACCGAAGCCGATGGGCGCACCTGCGGACTCCTCCACCCAGGCGCCCATTCGTCTGGCCAGCCGGGGTCCTGCCATGCGCTGGTCCTTGACCACTGCGAGGAAGGCCGCGAGCACGAAGGTCGAGAGGAAGATGTCGAGCAGGCTGGTGCGCGAGAGGACCAGGTGGATGCCGTCGGTGGCCAGGAACAGACCGGCCAGTGCGGTGACCGCAGGGGAGCGGAACAGGTTCCAAGCCAGTCGGCACACCAGGAACACGCCGATGGTCCCCGCGACCACCGCCGAGACACGCCATCCCACCGGGTTGTCCGCACCCAGAGCCTGCATGCCGACGCCGATCAGCCACTTCCCGGTGGGCGGGTGGACGATGTAGGAGCCCTGCGGGCTCAGCATGCTGAAGTCGCCACGGGCAAAGGCGGCGTCCGAGCCTGCCGGCCAGGTCCCTTCGTAGCCGAGGTGGATCAGGGAGTAGGCGTCCTTGACGTAGTAGGTCTCGTCGAAGATCAGGGTGGGAATGCGGTCCAGACCCAGCAGACGCAGGACGAGGGCGAGTGCGGTGGCGAGTGCCGTGGCGATCCATCCAGCGACGGGCGAGACGGGCAGCCGCGACCACCACCGGCGCGGGGGACCGGCAAGAGATGATGCATGGCAGACCTCGGTGTCGTCGGCCCGAGCGTTGCCGGTCGAGGCATCCCGTGCCGGTGCCTCGGCGTCGACGGGCGGGGTGACGTCTCCCTCGGTACTGGCGGGCTGCGTGACGGGTGGCGCGCCGAGGGGTGGCAGCGGTTCCGGATCGCCTGTCCCGTCGGCCTTCCCCAGGTCGGGGGGCGATGCGGGAACGAGGTCTGACTCCAGTCGGTGTGCATCCACGAACCGAGTCTAGAGGTGGCGAACAGGCAGAAGAACCGTGGTGGCTGTGCCTGATCGCGGCGCCCGCGCGCAGCCGGAGCCGGTCGTACCGGTGGCGCGCCGCGCAGCGAAGGCGCACGGCGTCGCGAGGGTGCACGGCGGCGGACGGGGATGGAAGGATGTGGGCATGACCTCCGATGACCAGCCCGTCCAGCGTCCCGGCTCCATCCTGCTGGCGGCCACACCCATCGGCGACGTCGCGGACGCCTCCCCGCGTTTCCTCCGGGCCCTGGCTGAAGCGGAGGTGGTGGCGGCGGAGGACACACGGCGCCTCCTCGCACTGGCCTCCCGTCTGGAGGTGCGCATCAACGGCAGGTTGATGAGCCTCCACGACCACAACGAGCGTGAGCGTGCCGACTCGGTGGTGGACCTCGCTGAAGAGGGCGCCAGGGTGCTCCTGGTCTCCGACGCCGGCATGCCCACCGTCTCCGATCCCGGCTACCGCCTCGTTCGCCGAGCCGTGGAGCGGGGCGTTCCCGTCTCTGCCCTGCCCGGCCCCTCCGCTCCGGTGACCGCGCTTGCAGTCTCGGGTCTGCCCTCCGATCGTTTCGCGTTCGAAGGATTCCTTCCCCGCAAGGACGGTGAGGCCACCCGCGCCCTGGAGTCCATGGCCCAGGACCCACACACCCTGATCTTCTTCGAGTCCGCCAGGAGGGTGAACGCCACTTTGGTGCGCATGGCCCAGGTCTTCGGAGGGACGCGCCAGGCAGTGGTGTGCCGGGAACTCACCAAGGTGCACGAGGAGATTCTGCGCGGTGACCTCAACACCCTCATCGCGCGCACGGTGGGAGAGGTGCTCGGTGAGATCACGATCGTGGTGGCGGGCGCGCGCGGGGAAGGTAGGGCCGAGGACCACGTCCTCGCCGTGCTTGCCCTCGCAGATGAGGGGATGCGCCTGAAGGAAGCGGCCGCACAGGTCGCCGAGGCCACAGGCCTGCGCAAGAACGATCTCTACCGGGCGGCACTGCGCCGCCGCGACACCGACTGAGGGCAGGCCGCGCTGCGACACCGACTGAGGGCAGGTCGCGCTGCGACACCGACTGAGGGCAGGCCGCGCCGCGACTCCAATGGAAGCCGCGCCGCCCTCGTTCCCGCATCCCGGGCAACGCACCCGCACCCGCGCGGCGTCGCCCGTCCCGCGGGAGGCTCCCCTGCTCCCGTCGGGCCCCGAACCGGCTCGGGTAGTCTGGGGGAGGACCGCCACCGCCCCGAGGAGGACCCATGTCACGCGCACTCATCGTCGTCGACGTCCAGCCCACGTTCTGTGAGGGCGGATCACTTCCCGTCGAGGGCGGCAACGCCGTCGCGCAGCGCATCGCCGACTTCGCCCGCACACATCGCGGTGCCTACGACCTGGTCGCCACCACCCAGGACTGGCACATCGACCCCGGCTCCCACTTCTCCGCCACGCCCGACTTCGTCGACACCTGGCCGCCCCACGGCGTGGCAGGCACAGCTGAGGCCGAACTCCACCCGGCCCTGGCCGACCTGGACGCGGATCTCGCGGTGAAGAAGGGCATGTACGCCGCCGCCTACTCCGGCTTCGAAGGGGCCACGGCGGACGGCTCCACCCTCCAGCGCGCCCTGGAGGCCGCAGGGGTGACCGACGTCGACGTGGTGGGCCTGGCCGAGTCCCACTGCGTGGCCCAGACCGCCCTGGACGCACAGGCAGCGGGTTTCGCCACGCGCGTGCTCACCGATCTCACCGAGCCGGTCTCCCCCCAGCTCGGTGAGGCAGCGCGGGTGCGGATGGTCGCGGCGGGTGTGGAACTGAGCGAGTCCGGGGCAATCGCTCAACAGTGAGGGGTGAGGCGCCCCGGGGGGCGGTCCAGCGGTTCACGCCCTCCGCGCCGACCCGTCTACTCTGGAGGGTATGAGTCGCATCCTCTCCGCCGTCGCCTGGCCCTACGCCAACGGCCCCCGCCACATCGGTCACGTCGCAGGCTTCGGGGTCCCCTCCGACGTCTTCTCCCGCTACATGCGAATGGCGGGCCACGACGTCCTCATGGTCTCCGGCACGGATGAGCACGGCACCCCGATCCTGGTGGCCGCCGACGCGGAGGGCGTCACCCCCCGCCAGCTCGCCGACCGCAACAACCGCCTCATCGTCGAGGACCTGCAGGCGCTCGGCCTGTCCTACGACCTCTTCACCCGCACCACCACCGGCAACCACCACCACGTGGTGCAGTCCATGTTCGAGGTCGTGCGCGACAACGGCTACATGATGGTTCGCACCACCCGCGGCGCAATCTCCCCCTCCACGGGGCGCACCCTGCCCGACCGCTACATCGAGGGGACATGTCCCATCTGTGGGTACGAGGGCGCTCGCGGCGACCAGTGTGACAACTGCGGCAATCAGTTGGACCCGACCGACCTGATCAATCCGCGCTCCAAGATCAATGGCGAGACGCCGGAGTTCGTGGAGACCGACCACTACTTCCTGGACCTGCCGGCTCTTGCCGGAGCCCTGTCGAAGTGGTTGGAGGACCGCGCGGAGTCGGGCACCTGGCGCCCCAATGTCATCAAGTTCTCCCAGAACTTCCTGGAGGACATTCGCCCGCGTGCCATGACCCGCGACATCGACTGGGGTATCCCGGTCCCCGGCTGGGAGGACCAGCCCTCCAAGCGGCTCTACGTGTGGTTCGACGCCGTCGTGGGCTACCTGTCGGCCTCCATCGAGTGGGCGCGCCGCACCGGGGACCCGGAGGCGTGGCGCAAGTGGTGGAACGATCCGGAGGCCCTGTCCTACTACTTCATGGGCAAGGACAACATCGTCTTCCACTCCCAGATCTGGCCCGCCGAGCTGCTGGGGTACAACGGCGAGGGCGACAAGGGTGGGGAACCCGGCTCCTTCGGCCGCCTCAACCTTCCCACCGAGGTCGTCTCCTCGGAGTTCCTGACCATGGAGGGCAAGAAGTTCGCGTCCTCGCGCGGCATCGTCATCTACGTGCGCGACATGCTCAGCCGCTACCAGGCCGATGCGTTGCGCTACTTCATCTCCGCGGCAGGACCCGAGACCTCGGACGCGGACTTCACCTGGGCGGAGTTCGTGCGCCGTACCAACACCGAGCTGGTGGCCGGGTGGGGGAACCTGGTGAACCGGACCGCCTCCATGATCCACAGGCGTTTCGGGCAGATCCCTGAGCCGAAGGACGTGCAGGACATCGACCGCCACCTCCTGGACGCCGTGGCGGCAGGCTTCGACGAGGTCGGAGGCCTGATCCGCACCCATCACCAGAAGGCAGCGCTGGCTGCGGCCATGCGCCTGGTGGGTGAGGCCAACAAGTACGTCACCGAGACCGAGCCCTTCAAGCTCAAGGCTCCTGAGGAACGTGACCGTCTGGGAACGATCCTGTGGACGCTGGCCCAGGTCGTCACCGATCTCAACACCATGCTGTCCCCCTTCCTGCCCCATTCGGCCAATGATGTCGACCTGGTGCTGGGGGGGACCGGGCAGGTGGCGCCGATGCCGCGCATCGAGGAGGTCAGCGATCTCGACGCCCGGAACGAGGACGGCTCGGAGCGCACGTACCCGGTCATCACCGGCGACTATGTCGGATACCCGACCTGGGGTCGTCATCCCGTGCTGGTGGGGCGCGAGGTCCATCAGCCCCATCCGGTCTTCCACAAGCTCGACGACGCGATCGTCGAGGAGGAGCTGGGGCGGGCGGGCGCCTGAGGGCGTTCCCTGGCTGGCGGGCGTCGGCCTGGCGGGCGTGGGCCTCG
>JAKECL010000153.1 GCA_030460725.1 Propionibacterium sp. | reverse complement strand
CCCCCGCGGGGGGGGGGGGGGCGGGGGGGGCCCCCCCCCGCGGGGGGGGGCCACACCCCGTTGTCCGGCGACGTCAGTCGGGCCCCTCACCCAGGGTCAGGGCAGCCAGGATCTCAGTGGCGCTGCGCTGGCTGACTCGGCCCGAATCGAGCAACATCCGGACCGTGGCACGGGTCATCTGCGAATAGGTGTCCGCGATGTCATCGAGTCCCTCCGCCCCCAGCAGGGCACGGATGTGGTGCGCGACGGTACCGGCGTCCCCACGGGCAACCGGGCCGGACAGCCCTGCCTCCCCCTCGCGACTCACCCGGTCCAGGGAGGCCTCCAGCAGGGGGCGCATGAACATGCCCGGATCCTCCACGCCCGCAGCGGCCAGGGCCCGCTGGGCCTGGACCTCCAGTGTGACCAAGTGGTTGGCCCCGTGTGCGAGCGCCGCGTGGTAGAGCGCGCGGCGGTCCTCGGCCACGACCACGGGTTCCCCTCCCAACTCCACCACGAGCGCCTGTGCAATGGGCAGGACGGGGCCCGGGGCGGTGACGGCGAAAGGTGTGCCCACCAGACGCGCCACGTCGACGCTGGTGCCGGTGAACGTCATGGCCGGGTGGATGGCCAGGGGGATGGCACCCTGGCGGCGCGCCGGTTCCAGTACCCGGATGCCGTGGGCCCCACTGGTGTGGGCCACCAGCTGGCCTCCCTGCCAGGCGTGGAGATCGGCCAGGCCCTGGACCAGGGGCCCCAGCTGGTCGTCGGGCACGGCCAGGACCACCAGCTCGCAGCGCTCCACCAGCCGTTCGACATCCAGCACCGGAACGCCGGGCAGCATGACCTCGGCACGTTCACGGGAAACCGCGGACCCGGCGCTCACGCCGACCACCGAATGTCCGGCGGCCCGCAGGGCGGAGGCGATGACAGGACCGACGTGACCCATCCCGACCACGCCCACGCCCAGACGCCCCGGCCTGTCAGCGGACATCGCGCTGTTCCCCTGCCGGATCCCCGGGGGCTGACCCCTGCGTGGGTGGCGTGCCGACGTGGGAACGAGAAGCCCCCGCACCACACTCCGGCGTTCCACCGACAGCTGTGTCCCCGAGAGCACCCTCCCCGAGGGTGCCCGGTCCGACGGCTCCCTCTCCCGCGCCAGCGTCCTCCACGATCGCCTCACGCACGCCAGGATCCGGAACCACCTCAGCGACGCGCAGCATCCACTTCTCCGGTGGCTCCGAGCCACGACGCACGCGCCCCAGCTCCAGGACCTCACCGAGCAGTTCGCGCGCGTGGGCGGCGTCGACGTGGGGCGCATGCGCATGCACCGAGCCCGGGACGATGTGCATGTGCAGCGTCGCCAGGTCCAGGTGACGCAACCAGGGTCCCTGTTCCACGCCCACCGACTGGAGACGTTCGACGGGGGCCACGGTGAGCGTCCGGGTCACCCGACCGTCGCGGACCACCAGGCAGGTACGTGTCAGAGCCACGGCGCGCCTCCTCCATGCCACCGGGTCCAGCACGCGGGAGCGACGCGGGTTCGCCACGAACCCGCTGCCGTCACCCACACCGCTCAGGCCGGCCTCCAGGAGGGAGTGCGGGTCCTCGACTCCCAGATCACGCACGACCAGCCAGACCGCGAGCTCCGCCTGCTCACGCGTTCCCACGGGCAGCAGGACATCACTGGAGGAGTTCGCGTTGTTCCCCGACTCCCCGCCCTCACCTGCGTAGCCCGCCTGGGTGATCGTCACGCGGTACCAGCCCATGCGTCGCCACAGGAAGGGCTGCATGACCCGCACGGCATGCACACGTCTGGGCGGGATGGTCTGGGAGCGGGTCTCGGTGAGACCCCGGCGGATCCGGATGCCGTCGGGGGACACGGCGGCCGTGAAGTTGAACTCGCCCGAGAAGCGGCCCCACACGAAGGAAACCAGTCCCAGGACAGCCGGGACCGAGGCGAAGAGCCCCGTGAGGGATCCGGGGCCCCACACCACCGTCGCCACGATCACGCCCACGACGATGGCCAGCACACCCAGCACACCGAAGAGGGTTCCCAGGGAGATCAGCATCGATCCCAGCAGGCGCCCCACCGGCACGCTGTAGAGCTCGTGCTCCTGCGCGCGCGGCGCCCTGGCGGGGTCACCGGCAGCAGGGGGGTGGCCGGCTCGCATGCGCCCGAATCCGGCCCGCTCCCGGGGACCTGTCGGCTCGGGATGCGCCGCCCCCTCCGCCGGAGGGACCTCCCCGGTCACGACGGGGGGCTGCCGCTCCGCCCCGCCCTCGCTGTCGACCCGGGCGGCGCCGCCCTCGTCCGTGGGCACAGGGAGAGGGGCTTCAGCGGCAGGGATGGGGGACGTCGGGGTGGAACGTGCGACCTTCAGACCGGCCGCCCGCGCGAGGATCTCGGCGCGCAGGTCCTCCAGCACCGTGGTGGAGAGGTAGCCGAAGACCAGGTTGGACCCGGCACCGCCAGCGACCTCGACCGAGAGGCGGCCCAGACCGAAGAGGCGCCCGAGCAGGGGGTGGATGACGTCGACCGCCTGGATGCGGTCCAGACGGGCGTGGCGCTGGGACCGGAAGAGGACACCCGAGCGGAACCAGACGGCGGAGTCCGTGACCGCGTAGGAGGTCGCACGCCAGGCAAGCCACGAGTAGAGACCTGCGAGCAGCACGAACACCACGAGACCAGCGACGAAGAACAGCACGATGACCACAGCACCGCGCTCATGGGCCCACTCGGAGTTCAGGACGTCGCTGACCACGTCGGCGTTCTGGTAGACGATGATCGCCAACAGTGCCGCGAGCGCCTTCCAGGCGTTGAGCGCCGGGGAGATGGGATGGACCCTGCGCCAGGCCCCATCGGGGACGCCCTGCTCGACGGCGCGCACCCGGGCGCTGTCGTTGCCTCGCGCGTTCACAGTCCCGCCAGTTCCGCCGAACCGCGTTCTGCCAGCAGGTCCCGCAGACGCGCAGCCTCGGAGGCGGGCAGGCCGTGGAGGCTGGCAGAGGTCTCCGCGGAAGCCGTGTGCAAGGTGATGGAGGCGATTGCGAACCGTCGGGCGACGGGCCCCTCGGAGACGTCGACGTACTGGATGCGTCCGTAGGGCACAACTGTCAGGCTGCGGAACATGATGCCGCGGCGGATGAGGAACTCATCCTCCGTCTCAGCGAAACCGATGGCCCGCACCTGGCGGGGCACCAACCACAACAGCCACGCCATGAGGAGCACGAACACGCCGGTGGAGATCCACACCCAGGGGGTCACCAGGACGGCGACGACAGCAGTCGCCACGGCCGGTACCAGCGTCCACAGGAGGATGGCGATCACACGGACGGTCACCAGACTGCGGGAGACGGGGACGAAGGAGACTCCCTCCGGGTCCAGGGGATCGGTCATGAGGAGTCCTTCCAGAGGGGGGCGCGGGGCTGCCTCCCATGGTGTCACACACAGAACAGGCCGGGACTTCCACCTGACACACAGCAAACGTTCAGATTGGCGCGTGAGACTGGATGCATGTCGATCCCCCAGAGTTCCGAGCAGGGCGAGGCACGCCTCCTCGTCGTCGATGACGAACCCAATATCCGCGACCTCCTGGCCTCCTCACTGCGATTCGCCGGCTTCGACGTTCTCTCGGCCGAGGACGGAGCGAGCGCCTACCGGCTGGCCACCGAGGAGTCCCCGGACCTCATCGTGCTGGACGTCATGCTCCCTGACATGGACGGATTCACCGTGACCCGGCGGCTGCGGGAGGCCGGGGTGACCGTACCGGTGCTCTTCCTCACCGCCCGTGACGACATGCGTGACAAGATCCAGGGGCTGACCGTGGGTGGGGACGACTACGTCACCAAACCGTTCGGCCTGGAGGAGGTCGTGGCACGCATCCGCGCAATCCTGCGTCGTACCCGTCAGGGTGCCGAGGATGACGGCATGCTGCGGGTGGGCGACCTGGTCCTGGACGAGGATGCGCACGAGGTGCACCGGGCCGGCCACGACATCGACCTCTCCCCCACCGAGTTCAAGCTGCTGCGCTACCTGATGCTGAACGAGGGGCGTGTGGTCTCCAAGATGCAGATCCTCGACCACGTGTGGGAGTACGACTGGGACGGCGAGGCAGCGATCGTGGAGTCCTACATCTCCTACCTGCGTCGCAAGCTGGCTGTGGAGGGGGCCGCCGGGGAACTGATCCACACACGTCGCGGAGTCGGCTACATCCTGCGCGAGGAGAACTGACACATGGGTTGGGTCGACCGGGCCCGCCGAACCTGGCACGCCACCCCTCTGGTGACCCGTATGGTCACCCTCATCACCGCACTCCTGGCGCTGGGGCTGGCGATGGCAGGGACGGTGATGATCGGGCTGTTGCAGCGCCACCTCATCGCCCAGGTCGACGAGCAACTCATCACCTCCGCGGAGTCCCTGGTCGCCCAGTCCTCCCAGGCGGGGCTCACCACCCCCGATGACGACACCCCGAATGTCCCCACTCTCTTCTACATCCGGCGCGTCATGGTGGACGGTTCCACCACGGTCACGGTGCAGCGGGAGACCTTGCAGCGCTCCGGAACACCGCAGATCCCTGAGCTCCTGGCACTGGGACAACTGCCCGCCACCGACAACCACATGACTCATCCGGTCACCGTCACCTCCACCAGACCGGGCTCCCCCTGGAGGGCGGTGGCACTGCCTCTGGCGTTCCAGAACACCTCCACCCCGGCCGGTGTCATGACCATCGCCCTGCCCCTCACCGATGTCCAACGCACCCTGGCCAACACCGCCGCCTACTTCACGCTCTCCTCGGTGGTCATCGTCGCGGCGGGAGGCGTGCTGGGGCGCTACCTGGTGCGCCGCTCACTGTCATCCCTGCGCAACATCGAGTCCGTGGCCGGGCAGATCGCCGCCGGCGACCTCACCCAGCGCATCGAGCCCGAGCCGCCCACGACCGAGGTCGGTTCCCTGGCCCTGTCCCTGAACACCATGCTCAGCCAGGTCGAGCAGTCCTTCGAGGCCCGGGAACGGTCCGAGAGGCGCATCCGCCGTTTCGTCTCCGATGCCTCCCACGAGTTGCGCACACCGCTGGCCGCGATTCGCGGGTACGGCGAGCTCTACGCCATGGGCGGGGTCCCGCCTGAGCGCACGGCCGAAGTCATGGGCCGCATCCGTTCCGAGGCCGGACGGATGGGAAATCTGGTGGAGGACCTCCTCACCCTGGCCCGCCTGGACGAGGGACGTGCGCTCACACCCGTCGACGTGGACCTGGTGAAGGTGGCCGACAATGCCGCCTTCGACCTGCAGGCGCTGGATCCCATGCGTGCGGTGCGGGTGACGAGCCTGACGGGGAGGACTCCGCCCATGACCTTGGTGGTCTGCGCCGACCGGGACCGCATCCAACAGGTGTTCACGAACCTGGTGGGCAACATCGACCGCTACACACCGCAGGGATCCCCCGTCGAATTGGCACTGGGGGCCTCGGGGAGCACCGCGGTCGTGGAGTTCCGCGACCACGGCCCGGGCATCGCCCCGGAGGACCATGACCGCGTCTTCGAGCGTTTCTACCGCGCGGACAACTCCCGTGCGCGTTCCCTGGGCGGCTCGGGGCTCGGCCTGTCCATCGTCGCGGGGATCCTGGCGGCCCACCACGGCAGCGCGAAGCTCACTCGCACCCGCGGGGGCGGGCTGACCGTGCGCATCGAGCTGCCGATGGCGGGTGCCCCGGAGGCCGAGGCATCCGGGACGGAAAAGTCCGGGACGGAAAAGTCCGGGACGGAGACAGCGGCGGCGGAGACAGCAGGGACAGCGACACCCGGGACGGAGACAGCGGGGGCGGACGGGCCCGACGTGGACCGACAGCCGGT
>JAKECL010000152.1 GCA_030460725.1 Propionibacterium sp. | reverse complement strand
GCTTCATCGGCAGCGAGGACGATTCTGAACCCCATGTCTCCTCCAGACAGTCGTTCGTGGACGGCGACTCCGCATCGCAGCGGGTACCGCGCATCCAAAATAACATAGTTGCTGTTGTTTTCACCACTCGTACTGTGATTGTTCACAACAGAGTCGCGGGTGACTGACCCGAACTGCGCATCCGGCCCACTGGTCGCCCAGGATTGGGCTCACACCCGGTGGCGCTCCGACGCCATCGCTTGCTCCACGGAGGTCGTGAGATCGCCCCATGAGGCGACGAACTTCTCAACTCCCTGGACCTCCAGCAGGTCGAAGACCTCGCGAAGGTCCACACCAGCCGCCTCCACCTCGTCCAGCAGCGCTCGCCCTTCGCCATCCCTGTGGGCGACGCTCGGGCCGACCTCGCCTCGCTGAGCGAAGGCTCGAAGCGTCTTCTCCGGCATCGTGTTGACCACGCCGGGACCCGCCAACTCGCCGACACATAGATCGTGTCCGGCAGTGCGGGGTCCTTGGTTCCCGTCGATGCCCACAAGGGTCGCTGAACATTGGCACCTCGTCCGAGCAGCTCACGGAAGCGCGGCGAGGCGACGAACTCCTCGAAGGCTCCGTAGGCGAGAAGAGCATTGGCAATCGCCGTGCGCCCCCTCAGGTCTGAGCGCCCGAGCTCCGAGAGTCTGCGATCCACCTCCGTGTCGACGCGGGAGATGAAGAAGGAGGCCACGGAATGGATCCCGCGAATGGACAAGCCATTCCTGAGAGCGCGTTCAAGACCCCGGACATAGGCCTGCATGACCTGCGCATAGCGCTCCACGGAGAAGATGAGGGTCACATTGACCGAGATGCCCCGTGCGATCACCTCCTCGACCGCAAGCACTCCCTCATCGGTCGCCGGGATCTTCACCAGAACGTTGTCCCGACCCACAAGATCTCGCAGCTCCACTGCCTCAGCGACAGTACCTTCCACGTCGTGGGCAAGGGTGGGTGCCACCTCGATGGAGACCCAACCGTCATAGCCCTTCGAACTGCGGGCGACGTCCTGCAGCAGGTCACAGGCCTCTCTCACATCTGCGGCGCACAGCTCCTTGATGGCCCTGTCCACGAGGACGTCCCCCAGCTCCCGCAACTGTGCGGCATAGTCCTCACCGCGAGCCAGGGCAGCCGCGAAGATTGTCGGATTGGTCGTCACTCCGGTCACGCCGCTGTGTGCCACAAGTTCAGCCAGGCTTCCCGTCCGAAGCCTGGCTCGCGACAGATCATCCAACCAGATCGAGACACCTGCGTCGCGCAGCTCTTTGAGTCGTGTTCCCACGACCTTCCCTCCCAGAAGATGCGAAGTGCGCCTGTGCACTCCGTCGGACGCACACCGGCACACGGGACGAGTGGGGCGCTCCGCCGATGGCCACGCCTCGCGCATCTCCTCGATGACTGCGACCCGTTCAGAATAGCATTCGTGCTGTTGTTTTCAACATTCCTCATGTGACTCGTGCTCTCCGATGACACTCGTGACCACATCGGCTGCCGTTCCTGTCAGAAACGGCAACATAGGCTCCCGCGCCTCCGACACCCCAGTCGGCACTGCTCACATCTGAGCCGACACCCCGCGCCGGACTCCCCCTCCGGCATCCCGCGGAAGGCAGAAGCTCCGACTCCGGGGATGTCCTACAGTGAGAGTCCCGGGTGCATCCACACCTACAACCTCGGACGCGTCGCGCCTCTTCATCAGTGCCCGACTGGCCCGAGATGCGCGCTGCATGCGTCACTGACCGCCCCTGACGCATTCAGTGCGCAAGGAGACACCGCGACGCCACTCAGAGGCATCGGTGAACCAGCCGAGGAACCAGGAGATCCCATGTCCATCCAGACCCGCACCGACGACGAACTCCACCGCATCGGCAGCCTCAAGTGGGCAGGCATCACCACGACGGACGGCAGTCCGACCATCGGAGCCTGGGTGGCAGAGATGGACTTCGGCACAGCTCCTGAGGTCGCCTCCGCCATGAAGCAGGCCATTGACGACGGTCTGCTCGGCTACCAGCCGCCGTGGATCGCTCCGCGGGTCGCAGAAGCACTGGCCGAGTACCAGCACAGCCGCTTCGGTTGGGACCTCCCCACCAGCCACATCCGACTGGCCGAGTCCGTCCTGCCGGCCCTGCGCGCCACCCTTGACCACCTCGTGCGGCCCGGATCGCTGGTCATCGTCCCCACTCCCGCCTACATGCCCTTCCTCACCATCCCCGCGCGCCACCACCACGACGTCATCGAGGTCCCCTCCCTGCACGGCCGGGCTGCAGGCGAGCACAGCTGGACGCTGGACCTGGAGGGAATCCGCGCCGGCCTCGAAGCGGGCGCGGGACTCGTGATCCTCTGCAACCCCTGGAACCCGACCGGGCGCGTCCTCAACGAGCAGGAGATGCGGGACCTGCAGGCGCTGGTCTCGCAATACGACGCGCTGGTCTTCTCCGACGAGATCCACTCCCCCCTGGTCCTGGACGACACCGCCACTCCCTTCCTGTCCTACGCCCGCCTGGGTGCCGAGTTCGCTTCGCACACCATCACCGCAACTGCAGCCTCGAAGGGGTGGAACATCGCGGGGCTGCCCTGCGCCCAGGTGATCCTTCCCGACGACTCACTGCGAGAGAGGTGGGACGCCTTCGGCTCCGACATCGCCCATGGGGCCTCCACCATCGGCGCGCTGGGCACAATCGCGGCCTACACCGATGGTGTGGCCTGGCAGCAGGAGGTCCTCGACCACATCCGAGCCAACGTCGCCCTCGTCGATGCTGCGCTGGCGGACACGCCCATCGACTTCGCACCGCCCGAGGCGACCTACCTGACGTGGTGGGGCTTCGAGCGCCTGGGTCTGGAGCCCAACCCGGCGACTGTGCTCCGGGAGCGCGCACGCATCGCGGTGAACGCTGGCCGTACGCTCGGCACCGGGTGGGAGCAGTGGGCGCGCGTCAACCTGGCGTGCTCCCGTCACTGTGCAGAGGAGATCGTCGAGCGCACCCTGGCGCTGCTGCCCTGATCTCCGCCCGTCTCCCCGCCAAGTCCGCTCAGTTCTGGGCTCCAGGTCCGCTCACTTCGGGCCGTGAGGTCCGTCCTCGCATGCGGGTTCTGCCACACGCCGCCCCGTCGGCCGGTCGAGCGGCCCATTGACGAGGGCGGCCACGAGCCCCCGGTCCACTTCCCCCCAACGGAGTCTCCATGGCACTGACACCGTCACCGGGCGCACGCGTTGCAGGGCGGACCTCGACCCCAGAAGTGAGCGGACTTCGCCGAAGATCAGGGCAGGGCAGGGCATGGGAGGTCAGGTGAGGTCGAGGACGGCCTCCACGCCGCTGCGCACGGTCCGCTCCGCGTGGGCTGCGGCCAGCAGCACGCGCTGAGGATCGGTGGGCGCCGCAGCGAAGGACAGGTCGGAGACCACACTCATCCCGCACACGCGCACCCCCAGGGCATGCAGGGTGAGCGCCTCCATCACCGTGGACATCCCCACGCAGTCCGCCCCCGTGGAGGCCAGCCAACGCGTCTCGGCACGGGTCTGGTACTCCGGGCCACGCAGGATCGCGTAGACGCCGCGCCGCTGGCACACCCCGCCCAGCGCCTCGGTCAGATCCGGGTCCCACACGCCCGTCGTGTCCAGGAACACCGTCCCGTCGAAGGGCGAGTGACCGGAGAAGTTCAGGTGGTCCTCCACCGCCATGACATCACCCAGTTCCCAGTCCTGCAGGCAGCCATTGGCGTTGCACAGCACCGCGGTGCTCACCCCCGCGGCGGCGGCCGCACGCACAAAGGTCGTGACGTGGGAGGCGGAGACGCCCTCGTAGAGGTGCGTGCGTCCCAGCGCCACCAAGACGTCACGGTCGCCGCGGCGGTAGGAGCGGACCTCGTCGAGGTGGCCGTCGGCCTGCGGCTCGAGGACCCCGGGGATCTCGGAGAGCCGGAACCGCGAACGCGGCTCGCCCCAGCCGTCCAGGGCCCCCGACAGGCCGGAGCCGAGGACCACCACCGTGTCGTGGTGCTCGACGCCGGAGAGCTCGATGATGGCGCGGGCGTCCTCGTGGGACTCGGCGCGCAGGAGCGTGGAGCGCATCTCCTCCGGGGTCATCGCGGGGCCCCCTCCGCGGCGTTCGCCCCGCCGACACCGCCCGCCCCGCCGGCACGGGGTACGCCGTCCGTACCGTCGATCCCGAAGCGTCGTGCACCGGCCTCCTCCTGACGCCTCACCCGACCCCGCGAGGTCAGCAGGTACCCGACGAAGCCGATGACCAGGGCCAGGAAGACCCCGATGTTGGAGTACGCCCAGTCGCCCTCGCGCCCGCCGATGGGGCCCAGGAGATAGCCCTGCCAGGCCAGCCACGGCGCGTAGGTGTTGACCACCAGCCCCCAGCCGACGAAGGTCGCGACCACCAGGGAGGCGATGGCTCCCCAGTTCACGGCCCCGTACACGCCGCCGCGGCGGAAGAGGTCAGGCTCGTTGTAGTCGGTCCTGCGCAGGAGGATGTCGGCCATCATCACGCCTCCCCAGGCGGCGATCACCGTGCCGAGGGTGATGAGGAAGCCCTGGAAGGGCTCGAAGAAGGAATCGGTGAAGAACACGACGATGACCGTGCCCACCAGCATGATCGTCCCGTCGATGGCGGTGGCGACCGGGCGGATGATCGGCACGCCCGTGGCCAACAGCGACAGGCCCGAGGAGTAGATGTCCATGACGATGCCTCCCACCAGGCCCAGGATCGCCACCACCGCGAAGGGCACGAGGAACCAGGTCGGCAGGATGGTGGTCAGAGCGCCGATCGGGTCGAGGTTGATGGCCTCCCCCAGCGCGGGGTCGGACCCCACCAGCAGCAGACCGATGAGCACCAGGAGCACCGTGGGCAGAGCAGAACCGAAGGTCGTCCAGAAGACGACGCCCCCGGTGGAGGACCTGCGCGGCAGGTAGCGGGAGTAGTCGGCGGCGGCGTTCATCCATCCGAAGCCGAATCCGGTGAGCACCATGCACAGGGCGCCGATGACGGCGGTCGTGGGTCCGGCAGGCAGTGCGGAGACGGCCCCCCAGCTGATGTGCGGCAGCACGAGGGCGACGTAGATGACGGTGAGGACCGCCGTGGCCCAGGTGATCCAGGTCTGGACGCGCATGATCGTGTCGAAGCCCAGGATCCCCGCTCCCCCGGCGATCGCGACGACGAGGACCAGGGCCACGATCTGGGCGACCAGGTGGTTCGTGAAGCCCAGTGCCCCCATCACGGTGGCGGAGGCCTGGACGGCCATGATGCACAGGAAGGTCTCCCACCCCACCGTGAGCATCCATGAGATGGCGGCGGAGATGCGGTTCCCGTCGTGGCCGAAGGCGGCGCGCGAGAGGACCAGTGTGGGTGCCGACCCGCGCTTCCCGGCGATGGCGATGAATCCGCACACCAGGAAGGACAGGACCACGCCGATCAGGGAGGCGGCCACCGCCTGCCAGAAGGAGATGCCGAAGCCGAGCACCCATGCACCCCAGGAGATGCCCAGGACGGAGATGTTGGCGGCGAACCACGGCATGAACAGGTTCGAGGGCCTGCCCTTGCGGTCCGCCTCGGGGATGACGTCGAGGCCTGCCATCTCCACGGCCAGGGTGGACGTGGTGGGTGTGAGGCCGGGGTCTGTGGGGAAGGGAGCAGTGCTCATGGGGCTGACCTCCTGTGTGACGGTGCTCATGAGCGTAGTCGAGGCAGGGGCCGCCGCGGCAGGGGCGCGACGATGCGCGCGAGGACGACCCCCCGACGGGCGCGACAGTGCGCGCGAGGGCGACCCCTGACGGGCGTCCGGCGCACGACCCCACCGGCTGACGCAGCG
>JAKECL010000151.1 GCA_030460725.1 Propionibacterium sp. | reverse complement strand
TCGAACCCCCGCCCCAAGGGCAAGGACGCCGCAACCCCCGCCGGGAAGACCGCGCCGAAGCGGCGATACCCCCACAAGGTGAGCTTCTACCAAGACCCCGAGTCCACCGCCCGCGTGCGAGGCGCCATCCTCTACACACCCCAGGAAGGCCCCCGCACCCTGAGTCAATTCATCGACCACGCCGTCATGGCTGAAGTCGAACGACTCGAAACCAAATACAACCACGGCGACCCGTTCCCGCCCATCACCGCCCGTGAGCTCCCGCAGGGCCGCCCCATGGGCAGCTGACACCATCCCCGTCGCGTGCATTCTGGTGTCGACGGCAGTTGTAAATAGTACTAATCGGGTGAATAGTACGAGTAGTACTGCCGCAGAACCCGGCCAGAACCCGTGCCAGTTCGCTGACATCATGCGACATCTCAACACAGGAGATACACGCTCATGACCGCCACCGATCCAGGATCACCGGAAGCACTCGCCGCCTTGCATGAGGTGGCGACCGAAGGCGCCGTCATACACGCCCCGTACAGCCCGCAGAGGTGGGACGCGTGGCGGGCCCGCCAACCACACCCCGAACAATGGCCGAGCGCCGACGATCTCGCCGAGCACTTCGGCACCTGGCCGGACGCCCTCGACGCCGCCGTACTCCACAGCGCCCGAAGCGCAGCATGGGAGGCCGCCCGGCGCGACGAGGACGTGCCCGAGTAAGGGAGTCATTCCAACCCTCGACGAGGCCCAGACCATCGACACCACGCCAAATCAGGAGCGAAACATGACATTGCACATCATCCGAGTCCGCCTTGTAGCCGACAGTCAGGAGAACCAGTCATGACGACCGACAACAGCGTGAACAAGATCCCGATCGCTGGTGTCCTGGCCATTCTCGCCCAGGGTCCCCATCCCCTGGTCGCCAGCACTTGGCGAACTTACGTGTCGCGGGGCACCGCACCCTCGCCGTGCTCCTACATCGGGGTCACACCCATGTGGGATGCCGCGGTGGTCCAGCAGTGGGCCGACCAGCGCGAAGAAGATCTGGCCCTCGCCGCTGGGGAACTGCCATCCCGCCACACCTCGATCCTCAACGCTCGCCTTAACCTGTCCGATAATGCATTCCGTGAGCGGGCCAAGCACCTGATTCACGAGGTCGAGATGTACGCGGTCGCCGCGTCGACGCCGATTCAACGCGCCGAACTCGTCCTGGAGTTGACCCGGGCGGTCTACGACGCCGTCAAGACGCATCACCCCCAGGACGAGGGCCTCGACGGGCGCGACGGACCCGAGCGGCGCAGCCTTGGCAAGATTGTGGACGCCGCCTACGACCACCATGACCGGATGCGCGGCATCAGCCCGAACATCTGAATCGCGACTGTTCAGGGTTACCGCGCCGCTGCTACGCGACGGCTTACCCACGAGGAGCCGTGGAGAAAATCCGAGATCTCCCCTGGATCGACTAGACGGTACAGCGCCGATGAGGAGGGTGACCACAAACGATCATTTCTGGTCATCGGGGCGATGAGTCGGCCAGGGGCACGACACGCCGGACCGAAACCGCTGACCGAAACCAAATGGACCGGAACGCGATACTGCACGTTTCTGGTCGTCGCTCCGGTACGGTGAAGTGGGCACCGTCAGCGACAGGGGAGGGATCCCATGATGACTGAGACCATCGGCTATGCTCGCGTCTCGACGCGTGACCAGGACCCCGCCGCCCAGGAAGCCGAACTCCGCGCTGCCGGCGCCACGAAGATCTTCACCGACCATGGCGAGTCCAGCCGCACCGCCGCCCGACCGGCCTGGCGAGCCTGCCTCGACTACCTCCGCGACGGGGACACTCTGCTGGTCCGCCGACTCGACCGAATCGCCGGAACTGAGAAGCTGGCCATCGAGACCATCAACGACCTGGGGGAGCGAGGCATCAACATCAAGTCGTTGACCGAGCCCGAGATCGACACCACGACCGCCATGGGCCGGGCCCTGTTCGGCATCGTCGCCGTATTCGCTCAGCTGCGCGTCGACACCATCCGTGAGAACACCCGCCGAGGACTCGCCCATGCGCGGGCTCAGGGCAGGGTCGGGGGCCGACCCACGGTCATGACGCCGGCGCGCGTCCGCCAGGCCCAACAGATGCGCGCCGCCGGTGAATCCCTCGAAGCAATCGCGGCCGTCCTCGGCGTCGGCCGCTCCAGTGTGGCCCGAGCGCTCGCCAAAGCGGAGGACGACTGACAGGACACAGCCACGATGCCCCACGAGAAGGGCATCGAGTGTCAGTAAGGAACTGAGGGTCGAATGGTTGAAGTCGCCGCCACCAGGAGAACGAGTTTCGGATCCCGGCCCGGCGGCTCCTCGATTCCTTGATGTTTTTTGATTGTGGGGGTTGTGTCACGACCCGAGGGTGTATACAATGGTACACACCAGGACGAAGGAGGACGAGATGCCCACCATCACGAAGACCCACAGGATGCCGAGCGCCGAAGAGGTGGCCGCGAACAGCTCTCACGGCGCCGAGTATGTCGCAGAGCACGGAATCGAGGCCTACCGCCGGATGTACACGAGGGGCTGGACAACCAAGGCCAGCAACGAGTACCTGGAGGAGCAGGGCCTGTTCGAGGACGACGCCTTCCAGGATGGGTTCTCGGACTTCTTCGCCGGTCGTGAGAAGTGGCACCTGTCCAGGTGCCGCGACCACGACAAGTGCCTCCACTAAGGAGACACACCAACCCGGGGGCCGGGTCAGGACACCCGGCCCCCTGTTCACCCACTGCCTGCAAGGAGGCACACATCATGACCGTGACCAGGACTCGAAGGGTGGTCGGGCGGACCGACCGCTGCGCTGCCAGTATCACCGCGAACCTCATCGTCGCCCATGATCAGGGCACCGACCTCGGCGCTACGGCGTTCTACGTGCACGACGAGGAGGCCGAGCGTCACATGGGCGTCATCGTCACTCCCGACGGGGACGAGGTGATGATCCGCTCCTGCGGGGTGTTGCGCCGAGGTGATGGCATCACCGAGCTGCACCCCGTGTCGGTCAACTCCGCGCCGATCCTGCGCGCCGGAGTCACCGAGGGGGACTGGACCCACCTCATGGACCGGATCCTCATCGCCCTGCGCCAGTCCCACGAGATGGGCAGGGTCGCCGCATGAGCACCGACGCCCTCACCGCCACCGTCCAGGTGGCCATCCCCGCCCGGCTCGTGGAGACCTTCGACGCCTTCCGGGAGGCTGCGGCCGATCCCGCACTCGGCAGCGACTTCGACGAGATCCGGAAGCCGGCCGTGCGCCACTACGCGATGGCCTACTCCCACTTCGCCGAGGAATGTCTGAGCCGGGGCCTCAATGAGACCACCGTCCGAACCCTGCTGGGAGAGAACCACTGGCCCAAGCCCTACTGACCGACCCAGCAATCCGGAGGGGACGGACCATCACAGGCCCGCCCCCTCCGGCCGCTGGCAGACCGGGGCACTCATGGATCGAGGGCAAGGCCCCGAAGGGGTCGCGGCAGCCAGGAGAGCCGACCACAAGCGGGCCCGAACGAATTTCGGGAAGGTGTCCACGGACACGTCAAGGCGTCTACAATGGTAAACATCAGGATGGAGGTGGGGGAGGGGACCAGGACCCCCGACGATCCCGCCGCACCACGAGGCAAGGAGACGATCATGAGCGAGGCGATCACCCGACCGGTGCAGGACCCGCTGTTCGAGGTCGACCTACTGGAGCAGTACCGCGCGAAGGTCCGGGCCACACCGTGGCACGGCATCCCGCTCGGATGCCCGACCCGAGAGTTCCACACGCCCGAGGAGCTGGACGCCGGAATGCAGCGCTGGATCGACGAGAACGGGCAGTTCGGCTGCATCCCGCGCAGCCACATGTGGCACCGCGAGAGCCCAGGGTTCCTGAGCAGCGAGCCGATGGTCGAGACGGACGACCACCAGCTGGTGATGTACACCGCGCACCCCGACGGCGAGTCGATGCTGTGGCAGGCGATCTGCCCGGCCTGCCGGTGGCACCACATCAGCCGGAGGGAGAACGCGCCGGTGGAGGCCTGGCACGATCACGCGATGCCCGGCTGGCGCGACCTGCCCGTGGTGCCGGCCGCCGTCAAGAATGCCAAGCGGGGGCCCTGGGTGGCCGACGCCTATCCGGCCGCCTGGCAGGTCGAGGGGGCCCCGATCCTCACCCGTCGCGGTGAGCACGGCCGGCGCCATGTCCCCGTGCACTCGCCCCTCGGTGGCTACGACATCGCGGCTGAGGAGATCGGCCGCTAGACATGAAGTGCCCCCGCAGGCCAGGACGCCTACGGGGGCCGGAGGCCCGGCAAGGCAGACCACCGGGACAGATTCAACCACCAGGAGAAGACCAATGCCCAGCAAGCGACCACCGATCATCTACCGCCCCGGCCCCGAGATGCAGGAGTGGCTGGAGGCCCGCGAGGCCCTACGCGACCAGGACCGCGCGTCAATCTCGATCGCCGCGCGCGACGAGCTGGCCATGTTCCGGGCACTCGCCGAGCTGGAGCTGGAGCGTGAGACGTGGACCGCCGACGAGCTGGCAATCCTGTCCGACACGCTGGCCGGGCTAGCGCCCGACCTCACCCCGGCCATCCCCGGCCCCGTGTACGGAGCCGTGTGGGCCCGACCCGACCGCGAGCGGCCCGAGGTGGCCGAGCTGCTGGAGCATCTGGGGAGAATCTCCCCCTCGGCCGACAAGCAACTGTCCTACGCGATCACCGCCCACCAAGCCCGCAGACTCGACGATGACCGGCAGGGCTGGGCGAAGGTGGGAGTGAGACTCCGATGAGCCCTGGCGCCGGCCGGATGCCGTCAGAACCCCGACCACCTGAGGGCCGGCGACCGGTCACCACAAAGGCTCCTGGTCCCGGTCGACGTCCGACAACCCGTCGGCCAGCACCTCGGAGAGCGGACGTCCCGTCAGCGCTGCTTCGCGGAGCGCCTCGGCACGCTTCCTGGCCCCGCGACGGTCGTTCAACGGGGAGCCCGGGACACCGCGCCGGGCCCAGTACTCCAGGCCGTTGGTGGACCGGTCGCCGGCCCTCAGGTGGTCGGGGTTCTGACAGCACGGGTTGTCGCAGTCGTGGGTCACGACCTCGGGCACTTCCTGGCCGTGATGGGCGGCCATCCACGCGAGACGGTCGGCGATCACCACCCGCCCCTCGCCGATCCAGAACCGGCCGTGGCCCTGGTCGGACAGCGCGCCGGTCCAGATCCAGCAGTCCGTCCACTCAGGCCGGGCCACGCGAGCCCAGAACCTGGCCATGACATCGTCGCGGCCTGCCGCCCAGACCAGCAGATCAGCCGGCGAGAGCCGCGTCATCCTCGCCGCCCTCGTCCGGCGCCTCGATGGCGCCGGACTCGACGTCATGGCCAGGTTCCGGATCTCCCGCCTGTTTCAGTGCTTCGGTGACCTCGCGCGGGGAGATCATGAGCCGTTCGGCGGCCTCGCGTTTCGCCACCCCCAGGTCCTCGACGACGGTGCGCACGACGCGACCGGCCCGGCTCCGTTCGGCAGCCAGCTCGGCCTCCTCCTGCCGCGCGAGCGCCGAACGCTTCCTCTCGTACTTCTCGCCGATCCGATCCATCGCGTCCTGAGAGTTCAAGAACGCCGCCGCCAGTTGTTCGAGCCGGTCCTCCCGTTCACGGAACCGCGCCGCCGCCGATGCGGCCGCCTTCCGGCTCGCCGCCTGTCTTGATGCTCTCCGCTGCGCCATCGCACACCCCTAACAGTGTCCCCGGCCGACCCGTTGACCGCGCCGCGCCACGACCCCATTACAGCTCGCGGCGGGCGCGTGGTCAACGGGTTGCGGCCATCCGGCCGCCGCCGCTCCTGTGGACGG
>JAKECL010000150.1 GCA_030460725.1 Propionibacterium sp. | reverse complement strand
TGGCTCGGAGCTCCTCGCTCAGACGGTGCGCATGTGGTGGAGGCGGTGCTGCCCGCCCAGCGCGCCCAGTGCCTCCAGGTGCGGTTCGAGGTCTTCGTCCGGGAGCAGGACGTCCCCCTGGTGCTGGAGGTCGATGCGCGCGACTTCCGCCCCGACGTCCGCCACCTCCTCGCGCTGGACTCGACCGGTCGGGCGCTGGGCACCCTGCGCCTCATCCCCGACGGGGGCTCGCACTTCCACCTCGGTCGTCTCGCCGTGCGCGCCCGGGCCCGCGGGCGGGGCATCGGGGCGCTCCTGGTGCGCAGCGCCCACGACCTCCTGGCCCCCACCCCCGCAGCGGGACCGGGGCCGCGCGCGGGGGGTCGCCCTCGTGGAGGGGCCAATGAGGTCGACGAGGGCGGGGAGGCACCGCTGGTGGTGCTCGACGCCCAGGTCCAGGCGGAGGGCTTCTACCGGGCACTGGGCTACGCGCCCACCACGGGAGAGGTGTTCCTGGACGCGGGTATCGAACATGTCACCATGTCCAGGAGGCTCGGGGCGCGGGCCCGCCACTAGGATCGGGGCATGGCCGCCCGTGACAGTTTCGTGCACCTCCACAACCACTCCGAGTACTCGATGCTGGACGGTGCCGCGAAGATCACCCCCATGGTCGAGGAGGCGGCGCGCCTGGGCCAACCCGCCATCGGCATCACCGACCACGGGTACCTCTTCGGCGCCTACGAGTTCTACGCCGCCTGCCAGAAGGCCGGGATCAAGCCGATCATCGGCCTGGAGGCCTACGTCACCCCGGGCACCTCGCGTTTCGACCGCAAGAAGGTGCAGTGGGGTGAGGCCTGGCAGAAGCAGGACGACGTCTCGGCCTCCGGCTCCTACAACCACCTCACCCTGCTGGCACACTCCACCCAGGGCATGCTCAACCTCTTCCGGCTGGGGTCCTACGCCTCCACGGAAGGCCAGTTCGGCAAGTGGCCGCGCGCCGACAAGGAGCTCCTGGAGCGCTACCACGAGGGGCTCATCGTCTTCACGGGGTGCCCCTCGGGCGCCGTGCAGACCCGCATGCGACTGGGCCAGTGGGACGAGGCCGTCCAGGAGGCCTCCGACCTGCGCGACATCTTCGGCGCGGAGAACTTCTACGTCGAGATCATGGACCACGGCATCGACTTCGAGCGACGCACCAGCAAGGACCTCCTGCGTCTCGCGAAACTCATGGACGCACCTCTGGTGGCCACCAATGACGCCCACTACGTGAAGAAGGGCGACCGCGACATCCAGGACGCCCTGCTGTGCATCAACTCCGGGGCCCGCCTGGCCGACCCCGACCGCTTCCGCTTCGACGGGGACGACTACTTCATCCGCCCGAGTGAGGACATGCGCCAGATCTGGGCGGAGCTGCCCCAGGCGTGCGACTCCACCCTGGAGATCGCCGAGCGCTGCGAGGTGCACTTCACCACCACCGACGAGGGCGCGAACTACATGCCCGACTTCCCGGTGCCCCCGGGGGAGGACAAGACCTCCTGGTTCATCAAGGAGGTGGAGAAGGGACTGGCCTACCGCTTCCCCGAGGGAGTGCCCGATGCCGTGCGCAAGCAGGCGGCGTATGAGGAGGACGTCATCGTCTCGATGGGCTTCCCCGGCTACTTCCTCACAGTTGCCGACTACATCAACTGGGCGAAGGAACAGGACATCCGGGTGGGACCGGGGCGTGGCTCGGGGGCCGGATCCATGGTCGCCTACGCGATGCGCATCACCGAGCTCAACCCCATGGAGCACGGGCTGATCTTCGAGCGCTTCCTCAACCCCGAGCGTGTCTCCATGCCCGACTTCGACGTCGACTTCGACGAGCGCAGGCGCGACGAGGTCATCGACTACGTCAAGCGCAAGTACGGCGAGGACCGCATCAGCCAGGTCGTGACCTTCGGGCGGATCAAGACCAAGCAGGCCCTCAAGGACTCCGCGCGCATCCTGGGCAAGGACTTCAAGATGGGGGAGCAGCTGACCAAGGCGCTCCCGCCCTCGGTCATGGGCAAGGACATCTCCGTCAAGGGGATCTTCAACAAGGAGGACAAGCGCTACGCGGAGGCCACGGAGTTCCGCAACTTCTACGAGCAGAACCCCGACACCCACGAGGTCGTCGACCTGGCGCGGGGCCTGGAGGGGCTGACCCGGCAGTGGGGCGTCCACGCCTGCGCGGTGATCATGTCCTCCCACACCCTCACCGACATCATCCCCATCATGAAGCGTCCCCAGGACGGGGCCATCATCACCCAGTTCGACTACCCGACCTGCGAGGGCCTGGGCCTGCTGAAGATGGACTTCCTGGGGCTGCGCAACCTCACGGTCATCTCCGATGCGCTGGACAACATCCGCCTCAACGGCAAGGAGGTCCCCGACCTCGACCACCTGCCACTCGACGACCGCCCCACCTACGACCTGCTCGCCCGCGGCGACACCCTGGGCGTCTTCCAGCTGGACGGCGGCGGCATGCGCGACCTCCTCAAGCTCATGCGCCCCGACAACTTCGAGGACATCTCCGCCGTGGGCGCGCTCTACCGCCCCGGTCCCATGGGGGCGAACTCGCACACGAACTACGCGCTGCGCAAGAACGGGCGCCAGGAGATCACCCCGGTCCACCCGGAGCTGGCGGAACCACTGAAGGAGATCCTGGGAGGCACCTACGGCCTCATCGTGTACCAGGAGCAGGTCATGCAGATCGCGCAGAAGCTGGCCGGGTACTCCCTGGGCCAGGCAGACATGCTGCGCCGCGCGATGGGCAAGAAGAAGAAGTACATCCTGGACAAGGAGTTCGCGCCCTTCTCCGAGGGCATGCGCAAGAACGGCTACTCCCAGGAATGCGTCCAGACCCTGTGGGACGTCCTGGTCCCCTTCTCCGACTACGCCTTCAACAAGGCCCACTCCGCCGCCTACGGCCTGGTGTCCTACTGGACGGCCTACCTCAAGGCGAACTTCGCCACGGAGTACATGGCGGCCCTGCTGACCTCCACCAAGGACAACAAGGACCGACGCGCCCTCTACCTGGCGGAATGCCGCCACATGGGCATCACCGTCCTGCCCCCCGACGTGAACTCCTCCATGGGCACATTCGCCCCTGCCGGGTCCGACATCCGCTTCGGGCTCTCCGCGATCCAGAACGTCGGGGCCAATGTGGTCGACGCGATCGTGGCGGCGCGTGAGGAGAAGGGCCGGGCCACGTCCTTCCAGGACTTCCTGGACAAGGTCCCCCAGGTCGTGTGCAACAAGCGCACCATCCAGTCCCTGGTCAAGGCCGGGGCCTTCGACTCCCTGGGCCACACGCGCCGCGCATTGCTGGCGCGCTGTGACGAGGCCGTGGACGCCGTCACGGACGTCAAGCGCAATGAGGCCATCGGGCAGTTCGACCTCTTCGGGGGGTTGGGCGGGGACGAGGGCGGCTCGGCGAACTTCGCCATCGACATTCCCGACCTGCCTGAGTTCGACCGCAAGCACAAACTCGCCGAGGAACGTGAGATGCTCGGACTCTACGTCTCGGACCATCCGCTGCGCGGGGTGGAGAATGCGCTCACCCGCTACCAGGACACCGAGATCGCCCGCATCATCGGCAATGAGGAGTCCATGGCGGACCGTGTCGTGCGCATCGCGGGCCTGGTCTCGGCCGTGCAGACGAAGGTCACGAAGCAGGGCAATCCGTGGGCCATCGCCACGATCGAGGACCTGACGGGCTCCGTCGAGGTCCTGTTCTTCCCGCGTTCCTACGAGACCATCCAGTCCTTCCTGGCCCCGGACATCATCGTCCAGATCGAGGGGAAGGTGAACGTCCGCGACGACCAGACCAGCGTCTACGGCCAGTCGATGACGATCCTCGACCTGCGTGACGACGCGGGCGCGCCCCTGGACCTGGTCCTGCCTGCCGGACGCTGCACGAGGGACCTGCTCTCCGAGTTGCGCGACGTCCTGGAGTCCTTCCCCGGTGAGTCCCCTGTGCGCCTCCACCTGCGCCAGCCCGGGCGCACCACGGTCGTGGAGTTGGACCCGAGGCTGCGGGTGTCGCAGTCGAGTGCGTTCTTCAGCCAGGTCAAGGCCGTGGTCGGGGTCAGCGGGGTGATGGCACCCAGCTGATGGGGAGGTCCGGTGGGCCGCTGGCCGGACAGGGCCCCGGACAACGCTGGTTAAAGGTAAAGTCAAGAATGTGACAGCCTTTGATGGGTACCAGGCCCCGGAGGGGACATTCGACGAGATGTTCGACGCGGGTGCGGTGCGCCCCCAGTACCGTGAGCTCGCCGAGGCCTTCGTCGGCCTCTCGGAGCAGGAGGTGCGCACCCGCGCGGACTACCTCTCCTCCACCTACCTCGACCGGGGCGTCACCTTCGCGGTGGGCGGGACCGAGCGCCCCTTCCCCCTCGACATCGTCCCCCGGATCCTCGAGGCGCAGCAGTGGCGCAGCGTGGAGGCCGGGCTCATCCAGCGGGTCCGCGCCCTGGAGGCGTTCCTCGACGACGTCTACGGGCCGGGGCGCATCTTCCAGGACGGCGTCATCCCCCGGCGCGTCGTGACCACCTCACCGCACTACCATCGCGTGGTCCACGGCTTCCGGCCCCCGGGTGGGGTGCGCATCCACGTGTGCGGCACGGACCTCATCCGTGACGCCGAGGGCACCTTCCGGGTGCTGGAGGACAATGTCCGCATCCCCTCGGGGGTGTCCTACGTGCTCACCAACCGCGCGGTCATGGGCGTCGCCCTGCCCGAGGCGGTCCAGCGATACCGGGTCTCACCCGTGCACGGCTACCCCCGCATGCTGCTCTCCGCGCTCGAGAACTGCGCACCCGAGGGGGTCGCCGAACCGACCGTCGTCGTGCTCACTCCCGGCGTGCACAACTCCGCCTACTTCGAGCACGCCCTCCTGGCCCGGATGATGGGCGTGGAGCTGGTGGAGGGCCGGGACCTCGTGTGCCGCGACGGCCACGTCTGGACCCACACGACGACGGGCCTGGCCCCCGTCCACGTCATCTACCGCCGTGTGGACGACGACTTCCTGGACCCCGTCCACTTCCGGGGGGACTCCCTGCTGGGGTGCGCGGGCCTGGTCAATGCGGCACGTGCCGGCAATGTCACCATCGCCAATGCGATCGGCAACGGGGTGGCCGACGACAAGCTCGTCTACACCTACGTCCCGGACTTCATCCGCTACTACCTGGGGGAGGAACCCCTGATCCCCGGTGTGGACACCTGGCGTCTGGAGGACCCCGACAGCCGGGAACTGGTCCTGGACCGCCTCAGCGAGATGGTCGTCAAACCCGTGGACGGATCAGGGGGGAAGGGCATCGTCATCGGGTCACAGGCGAGTCCCGCGGAGTTGGAGTCCCTGCGCACACATGTCCTGGCCTCCCCGCGCAGCTGGATCGCCCAACCCATCATCCAGCTCTCCACGGTGCCCACACTGGTGGGGGAGTCGATGGCCCCGCGCCACGTGGACCTGCGTCCCTTCATCGTCAACGACGGGCACGAACCCCGGGTGCTCGCCGGTGGACTCACCCGCGTCGCCCTGCCCGAGGGGAAGCTGGTGGTCAACTCCTCCCAGGGGGGTGGATCCAAGGACACCTGGGTGCTGGCCGACCCGGATGCGCGCGTGGAGTTCTCCACCGTGCTCTCCCTGGCCACGGCCACGGGCGTCGCCCATGAGGTCCGCGCGGCACAGGAGGGTGCCCTCGACGTGGCACTCGAGGTGCCCGACCTCCTCGACGAACGCCGCCAGCAGCAACAGCAGCAACAACAACAGCAACAGCGACTGCAGGTCCCTCCGGGAGGCCCGTCCCACCCGCGCAGGGAGGCGCCCTCGAGCACGGGTGGGCCCGACGCCGCCTCGACGGG
>JAKECL010000149.1 GCA_030460725.1 Propionibacterium sp. | reverse complement strand
GGGGGGGGGGGGGGGGGCGGGGGTGGGGGGGGGCGCCCCCCCCCCCCCCCCCCCCCACCCCTCACGCAGAGGCTCCCCGGATCAGGATGTGACCCGGGGGCACCTCACTTGTCGTCGTGCTTCAGGGCTTTCTTGGCCCGGTCCACCAGTGCCTCGGCACCGGCCTTCACGTCACCGGCGGCGTCCCGGACCTTGTCCCCGGCCTCGTCGAGGGTCTCCTTCATCTTGCCCTCGGCACGCTGGACCTTGCCCTCGGCCTCGAGGTCCTTGTCATCGGTGACCTTCCCGGCGGTCTCCTTGAGGGTGCCGCCAGCCTGGTCGGCCTTGTTCTTGATCGTGTCATCGAAGTCAGACATGTGTGCCTCCTGGGTAGGTTCCTGTGTGCCCCTCCACCTTCGCACGGGCGTTCGAAGGCGGCAACAGAAGGGGCGGACGAGGAGTGCCGCAATCGACCGTGTCAGCTCTCGACGGGGTTGCCCGGGTTCCCCGGGATCTCCTCCTCGTCAGGCACCTGCAGGGGTTGTCGCCCCTCGGTGGAGACCTCTTCGAGGTGGGGACGTGTGGCCGGCTGGTTGCCTTCCGTGGACTCCTCGTCGTCGAGGTGGGGGGGTGTGGCGGGCTGGTTGCCGGGAGTGGGGACTTCCTGGGTGCTCATGCAATCCTCCTGTGGACGGGGCCGTGGGTGGTGGCCGGAACCGACATCGGTGCCGGTGCACAGCCACTCTACGGTGACCACGTCGCGCCGTCATGCGGTGTCGCGCAGACGTTGGTGCAGGCGGTCCATCCCCTCGCGGGAGGACGCTCAGGCCGTGAGCCCCAGTTCCTCCAGGGCGCAGGACAACCCGGCGTTGTCGATGTTACCGGTGACCATGTCGGCCATCTGTTTGACCAGCGGGGAGGCATTGCCCATGGCGACACCTGTGCCTGCTGCCTCCAGCGCCTCGATGTCGTTGACGGAGTCCCCGATGGCGACCGTGTGCGAACGGGGGATTCCCAGTCGGGCGGCCAGCTCCGTCAGGGCCGTCCCCTTGTCCACGCCGGAGAGCAGGACCTCGCAGGTGGTCCCCCAGGCGGACTCCACGGAGCCCGAGATCGAACGCAGGCGACCCTCGGTGGCCTCCTCGAGGGTCCCGGGCCGCAGTTCTTCACCACGGGGCACCATGAAGGTCCCCTTCGAGGCCGACTCGGGCAGACCCGGGCGCACGGAGCTGCTGATCTGGCGCAGGTAGGGACTCCAGTCGGCGGGGTCCGCCGCCTGCGCCCCGGTGCCGTCCGGCACCACCGCGTCAGGGTTGTCCCCGCCGGCGGCGTGCGCGGCACGCCCTGCGAAGGCCTCCAGGAATGACGGACTGGGGTGGAGATGGGTGGGGGTCTGACACACCCACGGAAACCCGTGGGAGTCGAGCAGGGCGCTGACGGTCCGCAGGTCCTGGTTGCTGATGCGATGGTCGGTCACGGTCTGGGCACCCAGGCGGGTGAAGGCACCGGAACCGCCGATGATGCCTGCAAACCCCAGGTCCCACAGCCACGGGTAGACCTCCGGCAGGGACCTCCCGGTGCACAGGACGAACACATTCGCTGCCTGGATGCCCGCCCGGATGGCCCGTCGGCTGGAGTCCGGGATCTCCTGTCGGGCATTGATGAGTGTTCCGTCGATGTCCACGCACACGAGCCGGGGGTCCATGCCCCCACACTATCGGGCACTCCCACCGATAGGGTCTGGGTATGGCACGCATCATCTTCGACACGGCCGCCACACTCAACGGGTGGATCGCCGACGACCAGGGCTCCCTGTCGTGGCTCTTCGAGGTCGAGGGCGGTACCGAACCCGACCCGGACCTCCTGCCCTCCGGTGCCACGGTGCTGGTCGAGGGCTCCACCACCTATGAGTGGATGCTGCGGGAGGAGGACCTCCTGGCCCACCCCGAACGGTGGCAGCAGGTGTTCGGTCCCCGTCCCACGTTCGTCTTCACCTCCCGGGACCTCCCCATTCCACGGGGCGCGGACGTGCACCTGGTGTCCGGTGAGGTCCGCGCCGTGCTGCCCCGCCTGCGTGAGGCCGCGGCGGGCGGCGACATCTGGGTGGTGGGTGGAGGGGACCTGGCGGGCCAGTTCCTGGACGCCGACGCACTGGACGTCATTGCCCTGAGCATCGCCCCGGTCGCCCTGCCCGCAGGTGCTGCGCTGCTGCCCAGGCGCGTCGGGGCGGACCGGCTGCGGCTGGTCTCTGCACGGGCGGCCGGGCAGTTCGCCAGGCTCGTCTACGAGGTCCGTCACGAGGGCGACTGCTCCTCCTGACATTGACGCGACGTCAACCACTGGCGTCGCTCCCACGGAACACCCGATCCATGAGGTCCTCCGACTGACGGGCACCCGCAGCAGGACCCTGAGGCAGGACGACGCCGTCGCTGAGCTGCCCCCGACCCGCACGGGTGCCGCCGGCACGCGGATGCATGACCGGGGGGCGGAGTGCGTCCGCGCGCCACTGCGTGTCCACGTGGGAGGCTGGGCACGGGTGCCTCCCTCCGATGGCCCCGAGGCTGAGGGTGGTGTCGGACCGGGAGCACGGGCGAGTCGCCCGGCCCGGGGATACGCTGACGTGATGGTGCAGACACCGCACAGCATCGGCGGACGTGACGTCCCCCTGCACTCCCCGCAGCGTGTGCTCTTCCCCGAGGTCGGATTCACCAAGGCCGACCTGCGGGAGTACCTGGAGGCCGTCTCGGAGGTGCTGCTGCCCCAGCTCCTGGACCGCCCCGTCACCCGGGTGCGCTTCCCACGCGGCATCACCGGCACGCGGTTCTTCGAGAGGAACACCCCTGCCGGGGCGCCCCGCTGGCTGCGCAGACAGGCGCTGTCCGCCAGCCCCGGGACACCCGCCACTTCCGGTCGTGCCCCGAGAACCGTCACCTATCCCTTCATCGACGGGGTGGACGGGCTGCGCTGGATGGCTGACCAGGCCGCCCTGGAGTTCCACACCCCCCAGTGGAGGGCAGGACCGCGCGGCGCGGTGCATCGACCCGATCGCCTGGTCATCGACCTGGACCCCGGGGAAGGGGCCGGTCTGGCGGCGTGCGCCCGCGTCGCCCACCTCGTGCGGGCGCGCCTGGCCCGTGACGGTCTCGACGCCCGCCCCGTGACGTCTGGCGGGCGGGGGCTGCACCTCTACGCCGCAGTGCCCGGCGAGTCTCCCGTCCTCGCACGAGGGCGGACCTCCCGCGCCGTCCACGCCTACGTCCACGATCTCGCCCGCGAGTTGGCCGGGGAACACCCGGACCTGGTCGTGGCCCGAAGCGGTGCCGAACACCGGGTGGGGAGGGTCTTCCTGGACTGGAGCCAGAACCATCCCGCCCGCTCCACCGCCACGCCCTACACGCTGCGTGCCCGCGGACCCCGTCCCACGGTGGCGGCACCCCGACACTGGGAGGAGATCGGGGACAGGCTCACCCAGCTGGGCCCCGAGGACGTCGTCGCCCGGCTGCACCGCGAGGGGGACCGCCTGGCTGCCCCCGGCCGGGTGCCCCCGGCCGAGGCTGCTGCAGGGGGGGCCCGATGACCCGGCCGCCCGGTCCGACGGGCGACAGTGTCGGAGGCTGTGGCTGACGCGCCGGGGGCCCACCGCCAGCGGGCCCCTGCGGGTAGGGTCGGGCGGGTGAACGAACAGTCGACACCGCCGTTTCCCACGGGTCCCGCTCCGTCCGCGGTCGCATCCCAGACGCGCCTGGACGCTCTGGAGAACCAGCTTCGCGCCTCCAGGGCCCTCAACCTGGTGCTGGTGGTCATCAGCGTGGTCCTGTGCGTCGCGCTGTACCTGACGCACACCGGCGCAGCGTCCACAGCAGTGGACGCCGACAGCAGCGGTGGTGTCGCCCCCGGTGCCTCCCCGGCGGATCCTGCGCAGGAACAGTCGGGGCCCACGCCCACCGGAAGCGCACTGCCGACCTCCGCCTACGTGCGCAACATCGACGGCGATCCCATGGCCGTGGGGGACATCGACGCACCGGTGGTGATGAGTGAGTGGACCGACCTGCGCTGCCCGTTCTGTGCACTCGTGGCCAGGCAGACTCTGCCGGTCCTCATCCAGGAGTACGTGGACGCCGGGAAGGTGCGCATCGAGTTCAACGACGTCTCCTACTTCGGGGACCAGTCGCGTGAAGCGGCGATCGCTGCACGCGCAGCGGGCGCCCAGGGGATGTATCTGGAGTACCTCGAAACGCTCTTCGCGGCAGCCCCCGACTCCGGGCACCCCGACCTGCCGCGTGGGACGCTCGTGGGCTTCGCGCGTGAGGCGGGGGTTCCCGATCTTGAGGCCTTCACCGCCTCCCTGGACGACCCGGACCTGGGGCGCGCCGTGGACGCGAGCACGGCCAATGCCCAGACGCTCGGGATCAGCTCGGTCCCCTTCTTCGTCATCGACGGGCGCGCAGTGGCGGGGGCACAGGACACCGCCGTCTTCAGATCAGTCATCGACCAGGCTCTCGCGGAGTCGGGCAGGTGAGTGCTCCCGGCCTCACTGCTGCTCTCGTGGGCGGGGTGCTCACCCTGTTCAGCCCGTGTTCCGTGATGCTGCTGCCGGCCTTCTTCTCCTACGCGTTCACCGACGCGGCGCGCCTGGTGACCCGCACAGGGGTCTTCTACCTGGGCCTGCTGGTCACCCTGGTGCCACTGGGGGCGGCAGCAGGGGCGGCCGGCGCACTGTTGGTGTCCCACCGTCACATCCTGGTGACGGTGGCGGCCACACTGCTCATCATCCTGGGCATCGTTCAGGTCCTGGGCCTGCCGATGCCCTCATTGCGTCCCCGCTCCGGGCCCGGTGCGGGTTCCGGGGCGGTGTCCGCGGGCACAGGTGTGGGAGCAGTGTTCCTCATGGGTGCGGCCTTCGGACTGGCGGGGACGTGCTCGGGCCCCGTCCTCGGGTCCGTCCTGGCGATCGCCGCCCTGGGGGGCAGCGCCCTCCACGGGGCGATGGCCCTGGCCGTCTACGGGGCGGGCATGACGCTTCCGCTCCTGGTGCTGGCCTGGGGATGGTCACGCTGGGGGAGGGTGCGCGCCCTGGTTCGCCCCCGTCCGGTGAAGGTGCTCGGATCGCCGACCACCTGGACCCAGGTGGTCGGGGGTGTCCTGTCCCTGCTGGTCGGCGTGTTCCTGATGGTGACAGGAGGAGTCAACGAGGCCGGTGTCCTCACCGCCCTCCAACAGTTCGAGGTGGAATCCTGGGTCCTGGTGCACCTGGGGGCCGTGCCCGACTGGGCCTTCGTCCTGGTGCTCGCCGTGGTGGTGGCTGTGGTCGCCCTCGTCCCCCTGCATCGGTCCCGCGGACGCAGGTCGAAGGAGGCGGGGCCGCAGGTCGGCGCGATCTGCGAGCCCTCGGGGGACCCCGACCCACGCTGAGGGGGAGGACGTCTGCGGGACTCAGGCGGTCAGGGGGAGGCGGCCGCGCTGACACAGCGGGATGCGGTGCACCCGCGCCACGGGGGTGAGTCCCATTGCCAGGCCCGACAGGATCGTCCCGACGACGAAGACCAGCATGGCCCACACCACGCCGATCCGCGCCGCCACCAGGCCGGACAGAAGGGCGCCGATGGGCATGACACCCCAGACCGCGAAACGGAAGGTCGCGTTGAGGCGACCCAGCAGTTCAGGCGGGCAGATCTGTTGGCGCATGCTCATCTGCGTGACGTTGTAGACGGTGAGGAAGAAGGAGCTCACCAGGTTCGTCGCCACCAGCACCCAGGAGGCCTGGGCGGGGACCAGGACCGCGGCCGGCAGACCGAGTGTGGCCAGGACCCCCAGGACGTTGCAAACCGGCTCATCGCGAATGAGAGTGTAGGAGCGGTCTGAATCCGCCGGCTTCGAGGAGCGATCTGGCGACGTAGTGCGTGAGGTTCCGGAAGCC
>JAKECL010000148.1 GCA_030460725.1 Propionibacterium sp. | reverse complement strand
CTGCGGGGTGGCTGCGGAGACGGACTGCGTGGTGGTCTGCGGGTGGGGCACCGGAGCGCCCTCCGGCGTTCCCTGTGCCTCCAGGAGCACGACGGGTTCCGTCCCCAGCAGGTCCGCCAGGCGTACGGCACCCCCGGCGTGGGTGCGGCCCGAGAGGATGTCGTGCCAGTGACCCTCGGGCAGGACAACCGTGTGTTCCTCCCATCCACCGATGTCGGCGAGGGTGCGGGGCAGTCGCATGGCAATGGTCAGGGCACGCGGACCGGTGTGGTCCCCCCGGGCGAAGGCAACTGCGTGCCCCGAAGAGGTGGGCAGGGCGGTGTAGGTGGACTCCGGGGACACGAAGGCCCACTTCTCACGCTGACGCAGATGGGCGATCGCACTGGTGAGACGCAGTTTCTGGTCGTCAAGGTCCTCGTGGTGCCCCTCGCGCACCCGCGTGAGGGACACCGCCAGGTCCTCGAAGTCGACGGGTCGACGGTTGTCGGGATCCACCAGGGATGTCCGCGTGACCTCACTGCCCTGGTAGATGTCGGCGACACCGGGCACCGTCATCTGCAGTGCCTTGGTCACCAGCACACAGGTCCGCTGGGCGGAGGCGGTGCGCGCGTGCCAGGCGTCGAGCAGGGAGATGACGGCATCGTCGGCCAGGCAGGTGGTGGCGAAGCCGAGGAACTCCTCCTCACGTTCGGTGTCCGGTGAGGTCCAGGAGGTCCAGGTCTTCTGCTCACGCGAGGCCTTGGTGAGGTAGGCCTCCAGGCGGCTGGCCGTCATCGCGTCCGTGTCGGTCCAGGTGGCGGCGAGTGTCTGCCACAGAAGGTTCTCCGCACGTCCGTCGAGCTGGGCCGGGCGTCGGGGTTCGGTGACGAAACGCAACTCCTGGACCAGAGCTGCCCACTCCAGGGGATAGCAGGTGAACGCCGCCAGGCGGGCGCGCACGTCCTCCCCCCTCTTGGAGTCATGGGTCGTCCCCGCCGTCATCGTGGCCGGCCAGTTCTCCTGGAGCTGGGACTCGAAGGCATGGAAGGCATCCAGGTCCAGGCCGAAGCGGTCAGGGACCCCACCCACCTCCGTCAGCGACACCAGGTGTGTCCAGCGGTAGAAGGCGGTGTCCTCCACGCCCTTGGCCATCACGGCACCACACACCTGCTGGAAGCGCACGACGACCTCGCTGCGACGGTCGTCGCGGGTGGACAGTCCCGCTGAACCGACCTCATCACCCTGGACCAGTGCCAGGAGCACGTCCAGGGTGTCCTCCAGATCGGGATCCAACCCCAGGAAGGCGCGGTCCCGCGCGGCGGTGAGGACGTCGCGACTGGACTGGGGTGTGGCGGTCCCGGGGACCACATAGGCGCGGTAGCGGTCCATCTCCACGATCAGGGCGCGCAGGCACTCCACGATGGAACGGAAGGTGTGGTCACGCAGGCGCAGGTCGCGCTGGCAGATCTCCCACACCAGGTTCGCCAGGCGGCGGACCTCCGCGGACAGCGAGGTGTCGATGACGTCACGCTTGGCGGTGGCCACCACCTTCGGGAAGGACGAGGGCGAGTCACCGGCGATCTCCTGCATCACCGCGCCCAAGGGCATCGCAGCACCCGGGTCCACCTGGAGGGCGTGGATGCGCCAGGAGGTGTCGTAGCCGGTGGTGCCGCACACGGGCCAGTCCGCAGGCAGCATCTCCTCACTGCCCAGGATCTTCTCCGCCGCGGTCCATGCACCCCCCGTCCGGTCCCACAGCCGTTGGAAGTAGCCGCGGGGGTCGGCCAACCCGTCGGGGTGGTCCACGCGGAAGGAGTCGATGTGTCCGGCGTCGAAGAGGTCGAAGAGCAGGGCGTGGGTGGCGTCGAACACTTCGGGGCGCTCCACCCTGATGCCCGCCAGGGTGTCAACGTCGAAGAACCTGCGGTAGTTGAGCTCCTCGTCACCCACCTTCCAGTGGGCCAGCCGGTACGTCTGGCGCTCCAGGAGGACGTGCATGGGCAGGGACTCCGTGCCACCTGCGACGGGGAAGACGTGGTCGTAGTAGCGCAGGACCCACTGCTCGCCCTCCTCGGGCTCGGTGGGGATCTCCATGCGGGTGAGCTCCAGCTCACCGCGGGTGAGGACCTGGCCGATGCGCGCACCCAGGACGGGCATGAGGAACTGTTGACCGTCCTCCACGTCGAACCAGCGGGCATAGGGGGACTTCGCGCCGAGCTTGAGCACGGACCACATGGCGCGGTTCTGCCACACGGGCGTGGGCACGGCCATGTGGTTGGGGACGATGTCGACCACGATGTGCAGACCCAGGGAATGGGCACGGGTGGTGAAGGCCTCGAAGGCGGAGCGCCCGCCCAGCTCGGCGTTGACGTGTGTGTGGTCCACGACGTCGTAGCCGTGCCGGGACCCCGGGACGGGCTGGAGGATCGGAGAGAGGTAGACGTCGGTGACCCCGAGGTCGACGAGGTAGGGGAGGACGCCTGCGGCGTCGCCGAAGGTGAAGTCGGGGGTCAGCTGGAGCCGGTAGGTGGTCAGCGGCGTGTGCCTGCCGATGTGGGGCAGGTGGGGGTGCGGGTCCGCCATGGTCACTTCCCCAACGGGTTGACGAGGATCATCGCGGTGCGGGCCTGCACGTGCACCGTCTCCCCCGAGAGGTGACCGCTGCGGTCCTCGTCGTCGGCGGTGTTGACCACGGTGTTCCAGACCTTGCCGTAGACGGGGGCCGGGAGCACGAAGTCGACCTCCTCGGGCGCGGCGTTGACGAGGAGCAGGAAGTCGTCGTCGACGATCCGCTCACCGAAGCGGTCGGGCTCGCCGATGGCGGATCCGTTGTAGAAGACCATGGCCGCCCGGGCCCAGGGCTGGTTCCACTCCTCCTCGGTCATGTGGGTCCCGCCGGGGGTGAACCACTCGACCTCGCCGAGGTCGGACTCGCCGCCGCGGGCGGGGGCGCCCTTGAAGAAGCGGCGGCGACGCATGACGGGGTGTTCCCGACGCAGGTGGATCAGGCGTCCGGAGAAGTCCAGGAGATCCTGCTGGGTGGGGGTGAGGTCCCAGTCCATCCAGGAGATCGGGTTGTCCTGGCAGTAGGTGTTGTTGTTGCCCTGCTGGGTGCGGCCCAGTTCATCGCCGTGCAGGATCATCGGCACGCCCTGGCTGAAGATCATGGTGGTGAGGAAGTTGCGGTGCTGGCGCGCCCTCAGGGCGATGATTTCGGGGTCGTCGGTGGGGCCCTCCACCCCGCAGTTCCACGAGCGGTTGTTGGACTCCCCGTCGTTGTTGTCCTCGCCATTGGCCTCGTTGTGCTTCTGGTTGTAGGACACCAGGTCGCGCATGGTGAAACCGTCGTGGGCCGTGACGAAGTTGATGGAGGCAACCGGCTTGCGTCCCGTGTGCTCGTAGAGGTCGGCAGATCCGGCCAGGCGGGAGGCGAACTGGGGGAGTGAGGAGAACTCGCCGCGCCAGAAGTCGCGCACCGTGTCACGGTACTGTCCGTTCCACTCCGACCACAGGGGAGGGAACCCACCGACCTGGTAGCCGTCGGCGCCGACGTCCCAGGGCTCCGCGATGAGCTTCACCTGGGAGACGACCGGGTCCTGGTGGATGAGGTCGAAGAAGGCTGAGAGCCGGTCCACCTCCGCGAACTGGCGGGCCAGGGTGGAGGCCAGGTCGAAGCGGAACCCGTCGACGTGCATCTCCGTGACCCAGTAGCGCAAGGAGTCCATGATCAGCTGCAGCACATGAGGGCTGCTCATGAGCAGGGAGTTGCCGGTGCCCGTCGTGTCGAAGTAGTGCTGTCGGTCCCCGTCCACCAGACGGTAGTAGGAGGCGTTGTCGATCCCCTTGAAGGACAGGGTGGGACCCATGTGGTTGCCCTCCGCCGTGTGGTTGTAGACCACGTCGAGGATGACCTCCATGTGGGCCTCGTGCAGGGCCTTGACCATGGCCTTGAACTCCGTGACCTGTTCACCGGTGCTGCCCGACGCCGAATATGCGTTGTGGGGAGCGAAGAACCCGATGGTGTTGTACCCCCAGTAGTTGGACAGACCGCGCTCCTGGAGGACCGGGTCGTTGACGAACTGGTGGACGGGCATGAGTTCCACCGTCGTGACACCCAGCTTCGTGAGGTGGGCGATTACCGCGGGGTGGGCCATGCCGGCATAGGTCCCGCGCAGCTGCTCGGGGACGTCCGGATGCTGCATGGTCATGCCGCGCAGGTGGGCCTCGTAGATGATCGACTCGGAGTAGTCGTGCCCCGGGGGGCGGTCGTGACCCCAGTCGAAGTAGGGGTTGATGACCACCGAGACCATGTTGTCGTGCGCGGAGTCCTGGTGGTTGGGCTGGGAGGGGTCCTCGAAGTCGTAGGAGTAGAGGGTGTTCGAGGTCGTGATCTGTCCGTCGATGGCCTTGGCGTAGGGATCCAGGAGCAGCTTGGAGGGATCGCACCGGTGTCCTGCACTGGGGTCGAAGGGGCCGTGGATCCGGTAGCCGTAGCGTTGCCCGGGGCGGACCTCCGGAAGGTACACGTGCCACACGAAGGCATCGACCTCACTCATCTCGACACGCGTCTCGCTGCGGTCCTCCTCCAGGAGGCACAGTTCCACGCGTTCGGCGACGGAGGAGAAGAGTGCGAAGTTCGTGCCCGATCCGTCGAAGGTCGCGCCGAGTGGATAGGGAGTGCCGGGCCATGTCTGCATGTTCTCAGGGTGCCACGGATGGGGGGTGAGCACACGTTGCCCGGTCCATGAGGCTGCAGGTTGCACGCTCCGCACCACCCCGGCGGGTCGGGGGTCCTCCCGCTGCGGGACCCTGGGGCCGGTGCCTGCGGCGTGCGGGTCGCTCAGCCGGGGACGACCCAGGCCAGGTCCTCCTCCAGGCACAGCCGGACCCGGTCTCCGACCTGCAGCGCCGGTGCTCGCGGATGCGGCGGGGTGCGTGCGACCACCGTCGCCTCGTCGGTCTCGACCTCGACGTCGACGTGGTCGCCGCCGAAGCGCACCCCGAGCACCTGCCCGGTGTCGCCCACCAGGTCACGGGTGCCTGAGGTGTCGGGACCGAGGATCCGGACGGCGTCGGCATGGGCGGTGACCAGACAGGTGCCGGGTGCCACCACGTCCGCACTGCAGGGAATGTGCAGGGTCCGACCCAGGATTTCCACGACCACACGGGGCGGGTCCCCGGGAAGGACGTCCAGGGGACGGGCACGCAGCAGGTTGGGGGTACCCGTGCGCGAGGCGACCCAGGAGGACGCCGGACGGTTCCAGATCTCCCACGGGGTGCCCACCTGGACCAGGGTGCCCGCACGCATCACCGCGATGCGGTCGGCCATCGACAGTGCTTCCGGGAGGTCGTGGGTCACCATGACGGAGGCGCAGCGCAGACGTCTGTGGACGGTGAGGATCTCACGGCGCAATGCCTCACGGGCCAGAGGATCGACGTGGGCCAGTGGCTCGTCCAGCAGCAGGACGTGCGGCCTGCGCACCAGTGCGCGGGCCAGGGCGGCACGCTGGGCCTGACCCGCCGAGACCTCGGCGGGAAGTCGGTCGGCCAGGGAGAGCAGGTCCAGGGTGGTCAGGGCGGTCTCCACCTCGTCCCGGGCGCGTACGACCCCCGTGCCCGCGGCCACTGCGAAGGCCACGTTCTGGCGCAGGGTGAGGTGGGGCACGAGCGCCGGTGTGTCCAGGACCAGGGCCGCGCGGCGTCGCTGCGCGGGGATGCCCTCCTGGTCCATCCCGTCGATGAGGACCCGCCCACCGGTGGTGGACGCCAGACCGGCAATCGTGCGCAGGAGAGTGGTCTTGCCGCATCCGGAGGGGCCGATCAGGGCAAGCATCTCTCCGGCCCGCACCCGCAGGTCCACACCCTGGATGACGGTGCGGGTGTGGGAGGCTCCCGACAGGCTGACCTCGAGGCCCTCCAGGACTAGCGTTGCA
>JAKECL010000147.1 GCA_030460725.1 Propionibacterium sp. | reverse complement strand
CGGAGTTGGTGGGGAATACCCAGAGTTGGTGAGGGATATCCAGAGTTGGTGAGGGATACCCGGAATTGGTGAGGGTCTTGTCCCACACCAAGATGCAGCAACCCACACCAAACTCGAACGAACCACACCCAAGCTCAGTGTCGCCACCGAATCGACGGCCTCCCACCAGGCACGACCAACCGTCACCTGGGACGGGAGGCCCGGGGCGAAGCCCGCGAACAGTCGCATCGACAACTCCTCACCCGCGGCGAGCCGCGCGTGTGCGGGCGCCGCACCCCGGCGGCTAACCTTGGACACGTGTCACGGTCCAGACCCTCCCCCATCCCTTCGCGCCTCGTCCGCGCGGCAGGGTCCGTGGTGTGGAGGTTCAAGGACAGGTCCCGCACGCCCCTCGCGGGCGAGCCGGTGGAGGCCGGGGAGATCGAGGTCCTCCTGGTGCACCGCCCCCGCTACGGGGACTGGTCGTGGCCCAAGGGCAAGACCGAGCTCAACGAACCCGTCCCCGTCGCCGCGGTCCGCGAGGTGGAGGAGGAGACAGGCCTGGCGGTGGCCCTGGGAGCACCACTGACCACACAGCGCTACAGGTTGGGCGCCGGCCACACCAAGGAGGTCCACTACTGGGTGGGCCGGGCCCTGGAACCCGGACCTGCCCTGCGCACCCGACGCCCCGTCGAGCACGCCTCGCGTCGCGAAATCGATTCCTCCCGGTGGATGAGCCCGTCCCGGGCACAGTCCCTCATCACACGCCGTGGTGACCGTCGCCTGCTCACCGAGCTGGTGACGAGGGCAGAGGCCGGAACCCTGGTCACCTCCACCGTGATGCTGCTGCGCCACTCGAAGGCCGTGTCGCGCTCTTCCTGGACCGGGGAGGAGGGGACGCGGGTACTCACGCGCTTGGGGGTGCGCCAGTCCATCGACCTCGTGGAGTTGCTCTCCGCCTTCGGTGTCACTGACCTCGTCACCTCACCGTGGACCCGGTGCCGGGCGACCATCGGCCCCTACGCCTCCCTGGCCGGAGTGCGTCCGCGACTGGAGGAGGCACTCACCGAGGAGGCAGCCCGGCTGGATCCCGGGGCCGCGACCGCAGTGATCTCGGATCTCCTCGCACGCCCGCACCCCCCGACCGTGGTGTGTGTCCACCGTCCGACGCTGCCTGCACTCATGGCTCCACTCCAGGCGGCGACTCCCTCGCAGCTTCGCGGGGCCTACCCGGGGGAGTCACCCTGGTTGGCGACGTCGGAGGCGCTCCTGGTGCACGTGGCCCATGCCGGTGAGGCGCAGGTCGTCGGGGTGGAGACGCACTCGACCTACACCAAACTTCTGGTGCCCTGCTGAGAAGGCACCCCGAACCCGTCCACCACGGGGACGGGAGTGGGAGGATCTCTGCAGGAGCACAGGCAGAGGATCCCGCCATGGAGATCCCGCTCACGGCACGGCAAACCGTGTCCCCCCTTCCACGCACTGACCAACCGACGGTCACACCCCCACTGCCTGCCCTGCGCAGGTTGGTCGTCTGGGCGCTGGGCAGTGGGCTGGTCTACTCACTCCTGGTGACCGGCTCGCGGGGAAGCTGCCGTGCTCCCGCGGGTACCCCTCCTGCTCCCTCACCCGCCCCGGATGCGGGTGCGGCAGGGGTCGAGGTCTGCCAGCAGGTCTTCCTGGGCCCTCATCCGCTGGTCTACCTGTTCCTGGGCCTGCTGGTCCTGTGGGCGATGCGGGAGAGCACGCGTCCCCTGGCCCGAGTCACCCGCCTGCGCTGGGCCTGTGTGGGCGTCGCAGTGGGCTGTGCCCTCATCGCGCAGCTCGCATTCTTCGCCGTGGAGTCCTCCACGGATGCACCGACGTGGACGGAGGACGAGGTCGTGAGGATCCCGTTCGGCGTCATCACCACGCAGACCACGACTCACGCCGACTGAGACGGGACGGGACGGGCACGATCCGTCGGCCCAGAGGTTCCGATGATGCGCGGGACCCGCATGCCCCGGGCGCCCGCGACGTGAGGGCTGCACAGGTCTGCGCGCGCCTCGGACCGGATGGACGCCCCGCGGACACGTCACACGCAGGCCCCCCTTCAGCCCGCCTGTTCGCTACGTGAGGCCACCCACACCGCGATGGAGATGAGCACCAGACCCACCAGCTCCCACGCGCCGGGGAGCTGGCGCAGCATGACGGCACCGACCAGTGCAGAGGTGGCCGGCAACAGGGCGGTGAAGAGCGCGAAGGTGGCGGCGCTCAGTCGCGACATGGCCAGCGCCTCGAAGGAGTAGGGCAGCACCGTGGACAGGACCCCCACCCCCGCCACAGCGATTGCCAGCTGCCAGGAGGAGAACACCGGGGCCCCACCCGGCGCCAGGACCGGAGCCCACACCAGGGCACCCGCCGTACACCCCAGCGCCAGGTTCGTGATCCCCGAGCGCTGGGAGGCGATTCGTTGGCCCAGCACGATGTATCCCGCCCACAGTGCGGCCGCAGCAAGGATCCAGGCGATGCCGGCGCCGATCCCTGCCGCCCCCAGATCCAGCCCGAGCCCACCGATGGCCACCACCCCGCCCAACGCCAGGACGGCTGCAATGCGAGGCGCCGCCCCGCGCCCGCGCAGGACGGCCACAGAGACCGGGCCGAGGAACTCCAAGGAGACCGCGATCCCCAGCGGAAGGCGTGCGATCGCCTCGTAGAAGGTGATGTTCATCCCGGTGAGAACCAGGCCGAAGACCCCCGAGCGCCAGAGGTCACCCCAGGTGAGTCCCGCATGCCAGGGGCGTCGCCAGGCCAGGAGGACCACGGCAGCCACCGTGACGCGCCACCAGGCCACCGAGGCCGGGTCGATGACCGCGAAGAGTCCGACAGCGACGGCTGCCCCGATGTACTGCACCAACGCCGAGGCGACGATGAAGAGCTGGGCGGGGACACGCTGCAGCGGCGGCGTGGCGTCAGAGGGGGTGCGCACCCCTCCAGCCTGTCACTCCGCGGAGGGATCGAAGGTCAGCGCCACGGAGTTCATGCAGTAGCGCAGCCCCGTGGGTTGGTCGGGAGCATCCTCGAAGACGTGACCGAGGTGGGAGCCACAGTTCGCGCAGCGCACCTCGGTTCGCACCATGCCGTGGGAGGTGTCGGTGGAGGTGGTCACCGCAGCATCACTGGGGTCGTAGAAGCTCGGCCACCCGCAGTGGGAGTCGAACTTGGTCCGGGAGCGGAACAGCTCCGCCCCGCAGGCGCGGCATCGGTAGATGCCCTCGCGGTGCTCATCCAGGAGCTCGCCGGTGAACGGGCGCTCGGTGCCCGCCTCGCGCAGCACGTGGTACTCCGCCGGGTTCAGGACCCGACGCCATTCGATGTCCGTGCGGTGAGGGGTGTCAGTCATGCCCTGATTCTCCGCGCCCACCGCACACTCCGCCAGTGCTGGGCGCCCCGGGGATCTCCGCCCCCGGTCACGGCTTCGGCGGTGGGGTCTTCGCGTCGATGACGGGCATGACACGGGTGGCGTCCAGTGCGTCGTCGTCGGTGGCCACCCTCACCTTCCGGGGCTCCGCACCCGCGGCGTCCACCGGCACGCCATCCTCCGCCCCGGTCAGGGGCGTCGAGGAGCTGCCTGCATCCGGCCCCGGCTGGCCGGGTGCAGGGGCCCGGGCCCCGGTGTCGCCCTCGTCGACGGAGGCCTTGGCCACAACCTGGGCACCCTCACCGGTGGGGGGTGCAGCGGCACCCGTCAGCGCCGAACCCGAGCGGACAGCCCGCATGAGTGCGGTCTGCTCGCGTTCGGCCAGCACGTCCTCACCGGGCCCGGAGAAGATCGCGCTGCGTTCCTCTGCGTCCGGGGAGCCGGAGTAGAGCCGCTCCCCCTTGCCCACCTGGACGGGTGTCTGGGTGGGCGCGGGTGCGGAGGGCGCCTCCTCGCTTGCCCCGGTGTCGCTGTGGGGCCCTGACGAGGGCGACGCCGCCGGAGTCTCCGCGGGAGTCTCACCGGCGGGCGCCGTGTGGGAGGTCGCGGTGGCGGGGACGGCCTCGATGTGCTCGGTGGGCGCCTGCGAACCCACCTCACCGACAGCGGTGGGACCTTGGGCAGGTGCGGCTGCGGGGCGGTGTGGATCGGGAGTTGACGCGGAGGTGGTGGCCGGCGGGAGGCCGGCAGCGACGTGGTGCCCCCCGGGGGTGGCTCCGGCGGCCGAGGGGCGCGCGGGTGTGGGCACACCCGGGTCGGAGTGCCCCGCCGGTGGGAATGAGGGGGCCTCACGGGCCAGGCGCGCAGCCGTGGACTCGTCGTAGCGGCGGGTGATCTCCTGCAACTCCTGGGGGCTGAAGACGCGGGTGCGCTCCGACTCGGAGACGCGGGGCGCACCGGGTCCACCCGTGTCGTGGGCGTCCGAGCGCGGCGGCGTCTCCTTCCCCGCGGCCTCGCGCTGGCGCACGGCCAGGGCGTGGCGACGTGCACGCTTGGCCTTGCGCCGCGCAGCCTGGATGCGGGCGGCATGGAAGGCGTCCACGGAGTGCGACGTCTGCTGCGCGTCGGGGTTCGGCTCCTCGTGCGCGGCAGTCTGTGCGCTCCCCCCGCCAGCGGTCGTGTCGGGACCCGCGATCCCGGAGAGCTCGGTGGCCAACCGGGCCACCACCTCCCGGGAGGTGTCGCGGGTGACCGTCACCTCCTCCTGGCGCTGGTAGCGGGCGACGGGACGCGCCCACGCCTCATCGGTGGCGATCCAGGAGACCAGGTTCTCCCTCAGGTAGCAGCGCAGATCCCACAGCGTCCCGGAGTCCTTCGCTGAGACCAGCACGCGCACCGTGATGGAGTTCGCATCCGAGGCGGTCATCTGCACGCTCCAGGTCCGCCCGTCCCACAGGTCCGTCGACAGCAGGAGGTGCTCGACACGTTCGCGGATCTGAGCCATGGGTGCGGACCAGTCGAGGGTGAGTTCGACCGTTCCCAGTTGTCGGGCAGCCCGCCGCGTCCAGTTCTCGAAGGGCTTGGAGGCGAACTCCGTGGAGGGCATGATCAAGCGACGCTCGTCCCACACCCGCACGACCACGTAGGTCAGGGTGATCTCCTCGATGGCGCCGGAGTCCTGGTTGGGTCCCACCACGACCACGTCACCCACGCGGATGGCGTCCGTGAACGCCAGCTGGATCCCGGCGAAGACGTTGCCCAGCGTCGACTGGGCGGCAAGGCCTGCGATCACGGAGACGACGCCCGCGGATGCCAACAGGGTGCTCATCGCGGTGCGGGCCGCGGGGAACGTGACCAGGACCGCAGTGGCCAGGCCGACCAGGACGACCAGGGCCTGGAGCAGTCGGCGCAGCACCTGCGCCTGGGTCTCGAATCGGCGCGAGACCCCCCCGTCCGCGGCATGGCGGATACGTGCGGCATCCTCCACCACCCAGACCGCCGCGTAGAGAACCCAGGTGGTGGCGGCGATGGCGAGGATGATCACCAGGTCGTGCGCCAGGGACACCCAGCCCGCGTGCGAGATCGTCGTGGGGTCGGCGCCCTGCAGGGCTGCGCCCAGCGCCACGTTGAAGCCGATCAGGGCGCCCCAGGACATCAGGGCCCAGTAGGAGGGGCCGCGCGTGCGGCGCAACAGGGCAGCCACCAGACGTGTGCGCCCCAGGGCCGCGCGCAGGAGGAGTGAGATGACGAATGCCAGGACTATTCCGCTGAGCACCCCGACGACCACGCCCGCCAGGAGGTATGCGACGTTGAGGGCGCTCTGGACCGCCTGGTCGGTGGTGTCCGCTGCCACGATCATGTCCTCAGGGTAGGACGGGCGGCTGGGAGTCGGCAGGGACCCGCGCCCGGGTCGGGTCATCCCTCGGGGCGGTGCGGGGCCTCCCGCGGGCCGGGTCGGGTAATCCCGCGGGCCGGTGCTGGGCATCCTTCAGGCTCGGCAGGGGCACCCCTCAGGGCGGGAACGGGCTTCCCGCGGAC
>JAKECL010000146.1 GCA_030460725.1 Propionibacterium sp. | reverse complement strand
CCGAGATGAACTCCTCCATGCAGGCGATTCCACCTGACCCGCCACCCATAGACACTTCCGAGATTGATTCCTCCGGGACGGGAGAGGCAGCCGGGGGTGTTCCAGGGGCCCGGGGCTCGCGCGGTGCGGGAGCTTCCGGGACGACCGGACCCGGTGGCGGCTGGGCCTCCTCTGCGGGGGCTGCCCACGTCGGGAGTTCCGCAGTTGCGGCAGGCTCCGGCCTGGTCGGCGCAGCGGTGCTGGCCAACCGCGCCACCGCGGGGGCCACCTCGGGTTCCTCCCACTGGGCCCGCCCCGTACCCACGGGCCGCCTGGTGACCGACCCGGCCGAGCTCACCCACAAGAAGCTCTCGGAGATGTCCGTCCATCCCCCGATGTCCTCCGACGGTTCCACTCGCGGCTACGCCCCGCCCTCGATCCTGGACCGCGACGACCCCCGGTGGTCCGAGTCCCACGTCCCCGACGGCTTCGAGGACCGGGCAGGGACCTCGCGTGCCGGCATGCTGGTCGGCGGCGTCCTGGGTGCAGGTGCTTCCGCCCTGGCAGCGCGTGGGGCCACCTCAGGACTCTCAGGACTCTCCCTGTCCGGTTCCGGCGCGGCAGGACTGGTGGGGCGTGTTCCCGGCACCGGAATGCTGGGAACTGGTTCCCTCTCCTCGACCGTGGGTTCTGCGTCGGCGGGCGCAGGTTCTCCCACCTCCGCCGGGATCGCGGGTCAGATGGGCGCGGGCCAGTCCGGCACAACTGCGTCACCCGCGTCCTCGGCTGCGACTGCCAGATCCGGCCCCCAGGCCTCCTCCGCCTCCCGCGGCATGATGGCCCCACACGCGGGTGGTTCCGGACAGGGCAGGGACCGCGACCGCGACCGCGCCACCCTGGTCGGCTACGACGTCCAGCGACTCGATGACGGATCGTTTCAGGAGCACACTGCCGGGGACTCCGCGGCTGCGGGCAGCGCTTCGGCCCTCACCCCACTGCACTCCGAGGACAGCGGGGAGGAGTGGTGACGGAACCCCCCCCTCGGGCACGACGTCGGGGCTTCCACCGCCCAGCTTCGCTGGCTCTGGTCCTGTGCCTGACGGGCGTGGGCCTGATCTGCGGCGCACACGCCGCCCGGGCGGATGACACCATCCGCGCCCAGGAGTATGTGCAGGTCATGGGCCTGGATCTCCTCAAGGAGGAGGGCCTGGACGGGTCCGGGGTGACGATCGCCGTCGTCGACACGCCCGCGGACACGAGTGTCCCGGAGCTGGCGGCTGCCGACATCACCACGACCACCCCCTGCGACGTCGGTCTCAACAGACCCGAGCACGCCACAGCCATTCTCTCCCTGCTTGCCTCCCCGGACTACGGGTGGGCACCGAAGGCCACCTTCCTCCACTACGCCATCCCCACGGGAGGACAGGGGAGAGAGGCGGACGACGCCCAGCGTGCACTCGTCAAGGAGAAGTGCGGCGGCGAGTCCACGAACCTCGCTGCCGTGGTCAACCGTGCCCTCAACGACGGGGCGGATGTCATCAACATCAGCCTCGGCAGTGACCTCGACACCATCACCATGGACACCTCACTGCCCTACGCGTTGGTGCGCGCCTCCAAGTTGGGTGTTCCGGTGGTTCTCGCCAGCGGCAATGACAGTGGGGAGCGTGTGAGCGACGAGGCGGCCACCAACGGCGCCGTTGCCGTGGGCGCAACCACTCTCGATGGCACCACCACCGACTTCTCCAACCAGGGGCCCGGGCTGACGATCATGGCCCCGGGGGTGTCCGTGGTGGTGCGCGATCCGGACGGGAACGGCGCCCTGACCCGGATCGACTCCAACGCTCAGGGAACGTCCTTCGCGGCACCCTTGGTGACAGGAACCCTGGCCCTGGCCATGCAGAAGTGGCCCGAGGCAACGGGCAACCAACTCCTGCGCAGCATGCTGGACACCGCGGGCCGGGCCCACGGGGTGGATGCCTGGGACACGAACTTCGGATGGGGTCTGGTGCGGGCGCTCGACCTGGTGGACACGGACCCCATGTCCCAACCCGACTCCAACCCCCTGTTGCAGAAGGTCCCGGGCAATCGCCCCACCCCGGAGATGATCGCCGGGTACTGGGACGGCCTGGAGGATCCCTCCCGCATACTCGGCGATGAGGACTACATCTACAGGGGCACGTCCGAGACAACCGTCCTGGCCCACCCGGAGAACTCCCAGCTCGGAACGTCTCCGCGTTTCCACGGTGCAGGTCTGGACGTCGACGCCTATCTCGCAGGCCGCCCCCAGCCGGCATCCTCCTCAGGATCCGCACAGTCGGGGGACTCCTCCCAGTCGGGGAGCTCAGCGCAGTCCGGCACGACTGCGGCGCAGCAGGAAGACGCCGGTGAGGGGACCTCCTGGCCACTCATCGCCGGTGGCGCTGCGATCGTGCTCCTCCTGGGCGTCGGAGGCAGCGTCGCCCTCGTACGCACACGCAGATCCCGACCCCAGGAGCAGGAATGACGTCTCCCACCACCTGCCCGGCCCACGGCTCCCACGCGCCCGGACACCGTCCCCGGGCGGTGGCAGTGGGCGTGGTGGCGCTCTCACTGGCCCTTGCAGGATGCGGGGACTCACGGGCCGATGCCATTGACGATGCGCGCTCCGCGATCGAGGCACTCCCCCACATCGGCGCGGGTGCGAAGACAGACTTCACGCAGCAGTTGACCGGCCTGGACTCCGAGGCGGACCTGAGTGCCGTGGTCGAGCGCGCCACAGCGGTCAACGACCTCGTGGGACAGTCCCTGGGCTGGGTGGACGGAACGACCACGCAGGGACGGCCCCACCTCACCCTGGAGCAGGACGGGACGGTCGCCGGTGACGAGCGCGCACTCCTGATGATGGGAAGCCCCACCCACTGGCGCCCCGGGCAGGACACCTTCGATCTGTGCACCTCCCAGGACTGCGCCTACTGGTCCGCCTGGGAGGTCCAGGCCACTGTGGCAGGTGAGTACGTGTTCTCCCTGGTGGGAGCCGATCAGGCTGTGACCCGGACCTTCCTGCCGGGCCAGTAGCACTGGATTCCTGTCCCGCACGGCTGAGTCCCGACCGGAACTGGACATGCCCGCACCACGCTCAGAGCCGACGGACGAAGTCCAGCGCAACCTCCAGGGGCACGGGATCCCATCGACGAACGTCACTCGCCGCCTGCAACTCAGCCCCCCGACGGCCTGAGTCCCGCAGTCGGCGCACCTCCTCGCGATCCACCGGCGACTCAGCCAGCATCCTGTCCATGGACAGACCATAGGTCTGGCGGTAATGGAGGCGCTCCTTCTGCTTGCGCGGATTGCTGCGCAGGGCCGCCCAAGCGGCCAGGCCCAGGATGGCCACCACAGGCACCAGCACCATTGCCGTGACATCGTTCATCGTCGGACCTCCTCAGGCTCTCGGTTCACTCCACGCCAGCTGTGCCACCACCCTGCCCGCGTCGCGGGAGACCACCTGGGCGCGGCCGGGAACCGACTTCACCGGCTTGACGCGGCCGATGACGGCGCCCTCGTCGGGGCTGCCCGACAGGAGGATCCCGGTGCTGCCCAACTCGGTCATCGTCTGGACCACCGGTTCGAACATCGCCCGGGACGCGCCTCCCATGCGGCGCGCCACCACGATGTGCAACCCGATGTCGCGGGCCTGCGCCATGAGCGGTTGCAGGGCGGCCACAGGGTTGCCGGACTGGGTGGCGACCAGGTCGTAGTCGTCGACCAGCAGCCAGGCCTCCGCACCGCTCCACCAGGACCTGTTGCGCAGCTGCTCGGTGGTCACCGACTCCCCCGGCAGGCGGGTGCGCAGATAGGTCGCAAGGTCGCGGACCTTCGAGTCGGCGTCCTCCCGGGTGGTCATGTAACCCGCGAGGTACTCCTCGGGGATCTCGTCGAGGAGGGAGCGGCGCAGGTCGATGGCGAAGATCTGTGCCTGGGAGGGCGTGTGGGTGCGCATGATCTCCCGGGCCAGGCTGCGCAGGAAGGTCGACTTCCCCGACTTCGAGTCCCCCAGGAGGAACAGGTGGCTCTCCTGGGCGGGGTCCAGCAGGAGGGGACCCAGGCGGGACTCCTCCACTCCCAGTGCCAGCCCGTGGTCGACCCCGGGCAGCTGGCGGACGGTGTCGAGGTCGATCGAGGTGGGCAACAGGCGCAGCTTCGGGCCCGGCGTCCCCGGCCATGCCGCGCGGATGCGTTCCAGCGTCGCCCCCACGCCCTGGGTGAGGGAGGAGGGCTCATGGTCGCCATCGGCGCGCGGCAGCGTCACCAGCACGTGGTGGCCGCCGGACTCCAGTCCGCGTCCGGGCCGACCCGTGGGGACCAACTGGGCGATCTTGCGGTCCACGTCGGAGTCCGTCGGATCGCCCAGACGCAGTTCCAGGCGGGACCCGATGACGTCGCGAACCTGCTGGCGCAGATCCATCCACCGCGCGGTGGACAGCACCAGGTGCACCCCGAACGTCAGGGCGCGGGGCAGCAGAGCCTGGATGCGCATGTCCATGCCCTCGAAGTCCGACCTCAGCGTCGACCAGCCGTCCACCACCAGGAACACGTCGCCGTAGCCATCGTCGAAACGGCCCTCGGACCGCCCCTGCCTGTAGGTGGAGATCGAGTCGATCCGGTTCTCCCGGAAGTAGCGCTCGCGGTCGGCCAGGATCCCCTCGATCTCCGCCAGCATCCGGTTGAGGACGTCCTCATGGTCACGGGTCGCCACCCCCGCGACGTGGGGCGCGCCCTCGAAGGGTGTGAAGGTGCCACCCCCGAAGTCCATGACGTAGAACTGGACCTCCCGCGGGGTGTGGGTCACCGACAGGGCCATGACCACCGAGCGCAACGCTGTGGACTTGCCGCTCAGGGGCCCGCCGACCACCGCCATGTGCCCACCCGCTCCGGAGAGGTCGAACTCCAGGGTGTCGCGGCGCTGCTCCAGGGGAAGGTCCACCGTGCCCAGGGGGATGCGCAGCGGGCCGCGCGCCCGCCACTGTGCGGAGACCAGACCCAGGCGCGGATCCACCGCGAGATCGGCCAAGAGGGAGTCCAGGGTGTCGGGCTCCTCCAGGGGAGGCAGCCACACCTGGTGGGCGGGGCGGCCGTGTCCGCGCATGCGTGCCACCGCGATGTCCATCTCGGACATGTCGCGCCACTGCTCGTCCCCGGGCAGCAGCAGGTCCTCCCCCGTGCTCTCGGGCAACGAGGGCGTCTCCTCCCTCTGCAGCACCGGTGCTGCAGTGAAGGGCAGGACGCGGATGGCGGCAGACGGCGCACCGGCGACCCTGCCCGAACCCGCGTCGATTCGCCGCGGGGGTGGAGGGGCCGCCACGTAGGAGGCGCGGAAGCGCACCAGCCTCTCGGTGCCTGCCTTGAGGTAACCCACCCCGGGCAGCGAGGGCAGCTCGTAGGCGTCGGGGACCCCCAGGACGGAGCGGGACTCCTGGGCGGAGAAGGTGCGCAGCCCGATGCGGTAGGACAGATGGGAGTCCAGGCCGCGCAGCCGCCCCTCCTCCAGTCTCTGGGAGGCCAGGAGGAGGTGGATGGCCAGGGACCGGCCCAGGCGTCCGATGGCGACGAAGAGGTCGATGAACTCCGGCTTCGCGGAGAGCATCTCGGAGAACTCGTCGAGGACGATGACCAGCGCCGGCAGCGGGGGGAAGTCGTGCTTGCCCGCCACGCGGTCCTCCTCGTAGTCGCTGACATTGGCGTAGTTGCCCGCCCGGCGCAGCACCTCCTGGCGGCGCACCATCTCTCCGCGCAGCGCGTCCTGCATGCGGTCGACCAGGGAGAGTTCGGACTCCAGGTTGGAGATCATGGCGGAGACGTGGGGCAGGTCCGACATGCCCGCGAAGGTGGCTCCGCCCTTGAAGTCCACCAGGACGAAGTTCAGCTGCTCGGGCGGGTGGGTGAGGGCCAGGGCGAGGACGAGGGTGCGCAGCACCTCGGACTTGCCCGATC
>JAKECL010000145.1 GCA_030460725.1 Propionibacterium sp. | reverse complement strand
TCGCCCGCCCCCCCGCCCCCCGCCCCCTCCGCGGGCCCGGGGGTTGGGGGGGGGGGGGGGCGCCGCCTGGGCCCCGCCCCCTCCACCGTCAACCGCCTGTGGGTTCGACACCAGGGACCCCCGGAAGCGCCCTTTCGCAGTCCCCGAACCCACACGCCGTCACCAGCGCACGATCCCGGAGACCGGCACTCAGCTCCGACCTGCCTGCTTCTCCGCGATCCGGGCGAGCAGGTGCTCCCTCACCTCCGGCCATTCCGCGGCGACCACCGAGAACATCGCGGTGTCACGCGGACGCCCCTCCTCACCGTCTGCCAGCGAGGGCTGCCAGTTGCGCAGGATCCCCTCGAAACGTGCACCGATCGAACGGATCCCTGCACGGGCTGCCGAGTTGCGCACGTCGGTCTTCACATCCACACGCGCCACCTGCCAGACCTCGAAGGCATGGGTGAACAGCAGGAGTTTCGAGGACGTGTTCACCGCCGTCCCCCTCACGTCCGGGGCCAGCCAGGAGCTCCCGATCTCCACCGCCAGGAGTCGTCCGTCGGGCAGGGGCCGCGGCGTCAGGTACGCCGTGTGGCCCAGGACCCGACCCGTCCCCGCCTCGACCTGCGCGAAAGGCAGATAGGTCCCGGTCGCCGCCCGCTCCAGGTTGTGGCGCACGTAGTCTGCGACCGTCTCAGGGTCAGGCACGGTCGCGTACGAGGGCGTCGCCCTGGCGCCCCGAGACGCCTGGGCGAGCGCGGGGACGTGGGCAGTGGTCAGCGGCTCCAGGCGGACGATGTCACCGTCGAGTGTGACAGGGATGAACTGTTCGGACATCTGCACAGGGTAGGCGAGCCCGCCGGTGTGCAGGACCGGTCGTCACGGGTCGGACCACAGGGCCACCCCCGCCCCGCCCAGCTCCCACGCTCTGGCGCCGCGGACCTCAGTCCTGGTCGATGAGGGGCGGCATGTCGTCATCCTGGTCGTCGACCACCTGGGGGTCCCCGGCAGAGGGTGCCGTGTCCTGGGCGGAGCGGCTGCCTGCATGGCGTCCTCCTGGGGCGACATCAGGTTGCGCATCCGGCGCCCCGCCCACGCCAGCAGCCGATGTCCTGCCCGTGTCTGGGGCCGCTCGGCCCGCACTCCCACCCACACCCGCAGCCTCGTTGCCGGTGCGGGCTGCCGCCGTCTGCTGGGCAGCGGCGAAGGCGTCAGCCCCTTCCTCCGTCTCGCGGCCCGGCGTGGCGAAACCGAACTTGACGATGAGGAAGCGGAACAGGAAGTAGTAGACGACGAAGAAGGCCAGCCCCACGAGGACGATCGCCACGGGCCCCCGGAGCCAACCGCCCGAGTAGTCCGCCGACTTCGTCGCGTTGATGGCGAAGTCGGTGAAGCCCGCGGAGAAGTTGAATCCCATCTTCGCGCCAATGAGGTTGATGATGGCAAGGGACAGACCCGTGAGCACGGCGTGGACCGCGTACAGCGGGAAGGCGACGTAGGCGAAGGAGTACTCCAGGGGCTCGGTGATCCCGGTGAGGAAGGCGGTGGCGGCGACCGAGACCATGAGGGCGGTGGTGGCATTCTTGCGCTCCGGGAAGGCCGTGTGGGCCATGGCCAGGGCCGCTCCCACCAGTCCGAACATCATGATCGGGAAGAAGCCGGTCATGTAGGACCCCGTCCACTGCGAGGTCTCCGGCGTCCCGTTGAGGAAGCAGGTGAGATCACCGTGGAGGGTGAGACTCGCGTCCTGGGAGGAGGTGCACGAGCCCAGCTGGAACCACGGGATCGAGTTGAGCAGGTGGTGCAGTCCGAAGGGCACCAGCAGGCGGTTGATCGTTCCGAAGACGAAGCCACCGAACACATTGTTTCCCTCAGCCATGAGGAAACCGCCGAGCTTCTCGTTGATCAGCCAGTTGAAGGCGGGATAGAGGAAGCCCATGACCAGTGCCAGGCAGGTGGCGTACACCGAGACCACCATCGGGACGAAGCGTCTGCCCCCGAAGAAGGCCAGGACGTCAGGGAGTTTCTGTCGGTAGTGCCGCTCCCAGCTCTTGGCTGCGATGAGGCCGATGAGGATGCCCCCCAGCACCCCGTAGTTGATGGTCTTCGGATCGCCCTCAGCGGCCGAGGCCCCGGTCCACTGGGCCATGACCTTGAGGACACCTGCAAAGACCAGGTATCCGAACAGACCCGCTATCGCCGTCGAGCCGTCGGAGCGCCGGGCCATGCCGATCGCGACGCCGACAGCGAAGATGATCGGGAGATTGTCGAACACCGCACCGCCAGCCGCGCTGAACACCTGGGACACCGGGTCCAACCAGGTCCCCAGGTGTGCGGCCAGGCCGGTGACCGTCCCGTCCTCCTCCACCCGTCCCAACATGTCTGCCTGCCCGAACCTCAGCAGCAGTCCTGCCGCGGGCAGAGTCGCGATGGGGAGCATGAGCGAACGTCCCAGACGCTGCGCCCAAGAGAACGCGGCAGAACGCTTCTTCTTCTCTTGTACCACGGGAGCCTTCTCCTGCGGCCCCGCCACCCGGGCAGCGGGCTGCATGCTGTGTGCTGGGTCTGCGTGCCACCCCGGGGGGTCGGGAGATGCACCTGCACGCCTGGACGCGCGCACGAGCACCGCGCGTTCACCTGATTGTGCTATGGCACACGGTGCGGGGCAATCATTGCGTGGCGGCCGGTCGCGCCATCCGTCTCCCCCGGGCCTCCGAGCGCCCGCAGGCGCCGTGGCGCCGGGCACCGCGGGTGTTCCCGACGGTGCCCCGGACCCCCGGCCACGCGCACGATGTGGTGGTCCACACCCTCCACCCGACCAGCCCCACCGGGGCCTCTCCCACGTGCTAGCCTCGCAGCATCACCGCCGGAATGGGACGGCGGTCACATCTACCGAGGAGCAGATCATGAGCCAGGCCGAAACCATCCTGCGTGCACTGGGCGGCTGGGACAACATCGAGGACATCGAGGCCTGCATCACGCGCATCCGGGTCGACGTCGATGACGACTCCCTGGTCGACGACGCAGCCCTCAAGGAGGCGGGCGCCTTCGGTGTCGTCAAGGTCGGCAACTCCATCCAGGTCGTCATGGGCCCCCAGGCCGACACCATCGTCTCCGACATCGAAGACCTCAGGTGAGCCTCGAGGTCGTCGCCCCCCTCGCCGGCCGCCTGGTGTCCATGGAGGAGGTCTCCGACCCCGTCTTCGCCCAGGGGCTCGTGGGCCCCGGCGTCGCCCTCGTCCCTGACGTCCCGGGAACCCAGCAGGCCCTGTCCCCCATCGCGGGACGCATCCTGAAGATGCACCCCCACGCCTTCGTGGTGGTCAGCGATGCCGGCCCCGCGGTCCTCGTACATCTGGGCATTGACACGGTGCGCCTGGAGGGTGCCGGATTCACACTGCTCCACGACGAGGGCGACACCGTCTCCCCCGGGGAGCCCGTGACCTCATGGGCCCCGGACTCCGTGCGCGCGCAGAACCTGGACCCCGTCGTTCCTGTGGTCCTGATGAATCTGTCGGGACAGGACATCGACACCGTCGCCCAGGTCGGACACCCCGTGTCCCCGGGTCAGGTGATCCTCAGGCTCTCCTGACCCGCCAGCACACAGACACCCGCGTCGCCCCGGCAGACGGGGGACTCAGCGCACGCCCTCGTCCATGATGTCCAGCAGTGAGACGAAACGACCGTCGCCGGGCAGATCCTCGACGTGGATCTCGGAGCCCTCCGGATCGCACAAGGGCACGCACCAGTTCGGGTACTCGCGATTCGTGCCCGGCAGGTTCTGGGGACGCCTGTCCCCCACCGCATCCACCAGTGAGGCCGCCACCAGACGCGACGGCGTTCGGGTGATGTAGCGGTGCAGGGCCTCCACCACCTCCTGCGTGGAGGGATCGGGGGTGGTGAGCAGCCCGTACTCGCGCAGCCGGGCCATCATCTGCTCCATCTCGACACGGTCTGCCGCCCGGACGGACTCCACGTCCTCCACCAGCAGCCCGAGACGGTGACGCAGCGTCGTCTGGACGCCCTCCAGGTAGCCGGCCGTGGGTGGGAGGTCGTGGGTGTTCACCGTGGCCAGGACGTCACGACGGTACTGCTCGGCGCGCAGGGGCCAACCGGAGGGCTCCTTCTCGAACCAGAGCACCGACGTCCCCAGGATCCCACGCGAGGACAGGTAGTCACGCACCCAGGGCTCGACCGTTCCCAGGTCTTCCCCGATCACCACTGCGCCGGCGCGTTGGGCCTCCAGCAGCAGCACTCCGACCATTGCCTCGTGGTCGAAGTGGACGTAGACCCCCTGGTCCGCCCCGGTGCCCGCAGGGATCCACCAGAGCCGGAAGAGGCCCAGGATGTGGTCGATGCGCACCGCACCGGCATGTGCCAGCACCGCGTGCAGCATCTCACGCAGTGGCCGGTAGGCGCTCTCCTCCAGGGCGCGGGGGGACCACGGCGGCTGTGACCAGTCCTGGCCCTGCTGGGAGTACATGTCCGGAGGCGCCCCCACAGTCATCCCGTGGGCGAACATCCCCGGCTCGGACCAGGTCTCGGACCCCATCGGATGCACACCGACCGCCAGGTCCGCCATCACCCCGATGTCCATCCCGAGCCTGGTCCCCACCGTCTGGGCCTGTTGGAGCTGTTCCTGGGTCACCCACTGGCACCAGCTCCAGAAGTCGATGCGGTCGGCCAGCTCGATGCGGGCCTGGTCGACCTTCGCACCGCCGGCGCAGACCTCGTCAGGGTCCAGGCGCAGGTCGCCCTTGCGTTCCACCAACGCGCACCACAGGGAGAAGTTCGCCAGGTCTTCCCCGCCCCTGCGCACGAAATCCCTCAACGAGGCTTCGCGGTGGTAGCTGCGCGGCACCGAGTGGATGACCTCCAGCGCCTTGCGTTTGGCCTCCCACACCCGGTCCCGGTCGATCAGGGAGCCGCCCGCGTCCACTCCCATGGCCGCCAGGCGCAGCTCCTCGACCTTGGTGCGCAGGGCGTCGGGCAGGGCCGCGAACTCGGGGATGGCCTCGGGACGCACGTAGATCGGGTTCACCCACCGCCTGGTGACCGGCAGGTAGGGCGAGGGCTCCACGGGTGCCACAGGTGAGGAGGCATGCATGGGGTTGACCAGCAGGAAGTCCGCACCGCGGTCGGCACACACGGCCAGCAGATCAGTGAGGTCGGCGGCGTCGCCAATGCCCCAGGATCCCCGCGAGCGCACGGAGTAGGCCTGCGCGGCGATCCCCCAATGCCTGCGCCCCTCCTGCAGTGCGGGTGCCTCCAGGCGGTCGGGGACGACCACCAGGGTCCCGGAGTGCACCGCGCCACCCTGGATGGTGACGAGCAGGCGGTGCCATCCCAGGGGGAGATCGGCGGGCACCTCGAAGGTCGCGCGACCGACGGCCTGTCCGTCGATGGTGTGCGGGGGCACCCAGTGGTCCAGCTGACGCAGGTCTCCGCGCCCTCCTCCCTCCAGGACGTAGGAGACGGTGACCCAGGACCCGTCAGGGACGTGGACGGGAACCTCACGTGTCGACCCCTGGCGCACCACTGTGCAGGGAGGCACGGGGCGACGCCAGGGCGCCTCCTCCGTGGCCGTCATGGCGCGTCGGAGATCCTCGACCGTGGCGTCGGGACCGACCGGGAGACCCAGTGCCTTCAGGACCGCCAGCAGGGAGGGCCCCGAGGCCTCACGCCAGGTGCCGTACCAGTCCCAGGTCCCGGTGGCCACCCCATTGGCATCGGCCAGACGTCGCAGCAGGTCCATGTCGCTCACAGCAGGTGCCGAGGCGTCCACGGTGTCCCCTTCCTCCGGTGTCGCTGTCATCCCATCCTAGGGGCGTGCGCAGGGCGAACGTGGGGTCCGGGCCTGTGCGGTGGGACATGGGGCCGCGCCCTGCGCCACCGAGCAGGATCACGCGTCCCGGGCACGGGGCGGGCACTCGTGGGCACCCCATGTGGCCCATCGGACCCCACGTTCG
>JAKECL010000144.1 GCA_030460725.1 Propionibacterium sp. | reverse complement strand
TGCGCCGCCTGGACCTCAGCCCGGAGCACAGTGTGGAGGTGGTACTGGGGCGTGGTTCCGCGACGCGGTCCGACACCGCTGCGCACTCCGGTGCCGGGGAGGTCTCCCGTTCGGCGTGAGCTCGCGACCCCGCAGGGGAGACCTTCCGGTCTGGGGGCACCGAGTGCGTTGAGTGACAGGGGCCGTCAGACCAGGTCGAGCGGCGGCAGGTCCGGGCGTTCGTCGAGGTCGGAGAGGTCCACGGGTGCGCCCGCCGCGGGCGCGGTCGTCGCGGGCCCGGTCGCCACGGGCGCCGCACCGACCTCCCGATGGGCATGCCTGGGAAGAGGGGCGGCTCGTGCCTCTCATGCACTGATCAACCGACTCCCTGCTGCGACCTCCCGCTCCCGCTCCCGCTCCTACTTCCGCTCCGCGCGTCGCGCGTCGTGGAAGGTGTCGCAGGTCGGACATTTCCGCAGGCAGGCATCCCCAACGGTGGAGTTCTCACCGAACGGTGGACCTATACCCCCTCCGTTCGGTGGGAAGTCCACCGTTCGGCGAAAGCTCCCTCCGCCCGGTGCACCTGTGCCGACTGCCGTGACCGGATACCCTGTCTGTTCAGGGCGTTCTGCGGAATCAGGGGGAACCAGATGACATCCGACAACGAGTTCGAGTCGCCGGACCTCCGGAGGTTCATCCAGGAACTCCTGAGCGATGCCACCCCGGAACAGATCGGAGCACTGCTCTCCGGCGGCTTCCCCGGTGCACTCCCCGGCGGCGGGCCCGGACTGCCTGACACCTGGCATCACCCTCGGCCCCGACTCCACCCCGTCCCCACGACCACGAGGGGCTTCCGCATCCGGGTCGACCTCCTGCGCACCAAACCGCCCGTCTGGCGGCGCATCGATGTCCCCGGGGACATCACTCTCCCCCGCCTCCACGACGTGCTCCAGGCCGCCATGGGGTGGACGGACAGCCACCTGCACCGCTTCCGCACGGGCAACGGCCGCAACGCTCCGGAGTTCCTCACTTCCTTCGACCTCGACGAGGGTGACGAGGGCCTGCTCGAGGACGGAGTCCGCCTGGACCAGGTCGTCGCCGCCGAGGGCGACCGTCTCTGGTACGAGTACGACTTCGGCGACGGGTGGGAGCACGTGCTGCGCGTGGAGAAGGTGCTCAATGACCCGCCGACCGCCCCCCGGTGCCTCCGGGGCAGGCTCGCCTGCCCACCGGAGGACTGCGGCGGTGCGTGGGGCTACAGCGAGATCGCCGAGTGGGTGCGCAGCGGCTTCGATGATGCACTGCGCCCGGAGGTCTTCGACAGTGCCGAGGACGGGCGCGCCTGGCTGCCCGAGGGGTGGCATCCCGATGCCTTCGACCTCGAGGGGACGAACGCGATGATCACGATGCTCTCGGTAGAGCCCGCGCCGGTCACCGTGGAACTCGCGTCACTGCTCGAGGTGTCGAGGAACCGGGGCTCGCGCCTCCTGCGCGACGCCCTCGCCGATCCCGCATCCTTCGGCCCCATCGAGGTCAGTGCCGATGCCGCTGCCCGGCTCACGGAACCCCTGCGGGTCCTGCTCGACGTCATCGGCGAGGGCGTCGGGCTCACCGCTGCGGGGTACCTGAAGCCGGCCGACGTCGAGCAGGTCGCGCGGCGCACCGGCATCGCCGAGTGGTGGATCGGGAAGGTCAACCGCGAGGACCTCACCCCACCCGTCGCACAGGTGCGCGACACGGCTCGGGCCCTCGGGCTCGTCTCCGTGCGCAAGGGGCGCATCACACCGACGCTGGCCGCCAGGCGCTGTGGTGAGGACCCGGAGGCCCTCCTGCGCCACATCACGGGCCGGCTCCCGCTCGGGAAGTCCACCGCCGAGCGCCAGTTCGGCTGGGCGGCCCTCGCCGTCGCCGGGAGCGAGACCCCTGCGGAACTGTGGGACCGGAGCATCAGCGAGATGATGTTCGACCTCGGCTGGCACGACTCCAGGGACAGCTTCGCGGCGCCTCCGGCTGGCAGCCCGACGCTCGACGTCCTCGGACTGCTGGCAGGGACCCTGCGCACTGGTCGACCCCCGCGCGGCGTCGATGCGGACGTCGCGGCCGCGGCCCGTGCCGCCACGCGGACGCCGTGATCCGGTCGGACAGGTCCGGGGACGGGCATCCCGAGAGGAGGGGTTCCCACCGAGAGGTGGCGCTCCAGCCCCGCCGTTGGGTGGGACGTCCACCCCTCGGCGGGAGGCCGACCGCTCACGAGGGCGGCTCGGGTGAGGACCCCAGGACGAGGGCGAACTCCCGGTACTCACTGTGTCCGGGCACATCCTTCAGGCACCGGGCGATCAGCCGCCGCGCCGACTCGTCATCCCCGCGCAGGTGGGCCAGGCGGGAGGCGAGGAACGTGCGCTCCGAGCCGACCAGTGCGGGGTGCTTCACCAAGGTGTCGAGGAGCGGCTCGTACTCCGTGTCGACGAGGCGCTCCAGGAGCATGGCGTGCCACTGGGCCAGGTTGGCGGCCCGGTCGTGCGCCGGATCGTCGTACCGGTGGCGCCGGGTGGTCGTCGCGAGGGCGTCGAGCGCGTGGACCTCTGCGTCGGCGAATGCGCCCCACGCGTCGGTGTTCGCCAGCATCGGCGCGAGGACCTCGGTCAAGCTGCGCTCCCGCTCAGCGACCCAGCCCTCCCCGTACCGCGTCCAGCCGTAGCGCCTCTCCCAGCGGATGAGTTGTGGGGTGGCGCGCTCCGCCAACACGGTGGTGCCGTGCTGGACACGCACCACCGTCCAGATGGCCTCTGCAGCGTCGGAGACCACGAACCTGGCGGCGGCAACCGAGTCCTCCGACCGGAAGTAGTCGTAGGAACCCATCTCGCAGGCCAGGTCGACCAGGATCTCGACGGCCCGGACGGCCTTCTCCGTGTCCTCACCGCGCAGTGCGGATAGGGCATCGGTGGCGAGCTCCTTGAACTCGGTGCGCCACTTGGTGCGCTGGGAGGGGGAGACCCGGCGGTCGTGTCCGAGATAGGCACCTGCGCGGGCGAGTCCTGCGAAGGTCTTGATGCGCTCCAGGGTGAGTGCGCCGTCGGCCGGCGCGTTGGCAGCGGCCCGTCTGGCCTTGGCCCGCACAGGATCCAGCGTGTCCAGGATGCGTTCCCGCATCTGGGCACTTCCCCGCCAGTAGAGCGTCCACAGGGCCTTCCGCAACGCGTCCTCGTCGAGTGGGGCGAGCCTGCGGAAGAAGTCCTCACGCGGGAGTCGGTCCGTCATGGTCCGACGATAGCGGGACGTCCGGTGCCCTGCACGGCCCGACGTGGAGGCCGCGGACACAGATGAAGGGATGCGTGGCAGCCTCTGCCGTCATCGAGCCCCCCGACGTCGTGCCCCCGTAGTCCATGGGCGCTTCCATTGCTGCCAGCACTTCGGGTGCTCACCAGTACTCGCGTCCGCCGCGTCCGCGGGTGCCGACGCTCCGAAGCCAGCCCAATGACACCGCCTTCTTGATGATGTTCCGCGCGCCCTCGAGGGTCAGACCGCTGGCATCCGCGAAGTGCTTGACCGTGACGAACGGGTTCTCCAGGATCAGATCAACCAGTTTCGGCATACCCGACCGCCCTCTGTGCGCCTCAGTCAAGTACGTCCCTCTCACGGTGACGATCCGATGTGAACGAGCGACCGCGTCACGTGCCTGCGCGTGAGTTGCCACGAAGAAGAACCTGATCCATGTCTCGATGTCGCTCCGTTCCATGACGCCTTGCAGCGCCGAGTAGTACTGCGAGCGGTGGGTCTCGAAGTAGTGGGACACGTAGTGGAGCGGATGATCGAGTCGCCCGCGTTCCATGAGGAGAAGACTGATGACAACGCGACCAATCCGTCCGTTGCCGTCGAGGAAGGGATGGATCGTCTCGAACTGGTAGTGCATCAACGCCGCCTGCAGGAGGGGGGCACCGTCTTCCCGTCGTCGTTGACAAATCTCTCCCAGTCCGTCATGAGATCAGGAATGCGCATCGGGAGGGGTCGAACGTAGGGAGCCGTGTCCGGGGTGTCGCCTGCGCTGCCCACCCACACAGGCGACGTCCGGTACTCACCCGGGTTCTTCTCCTGACCGCGGACTCCGGTGAGCAATGCCTCGTGAACCTGCAGGAGGAGACGCTGGGTGATCGGGAGTCTTCAAGTGAGTTCGTAGGCCAGCCGCGTCGCTTCCAAGTACCGCTGGACCCCGCGAATGTCTCCACTCGGGGCGGACGGCTCCTCCAGTTCTGCCTGGAGGACATCAGTCAGCGAAGCCTGCGTTCCTTCGATCCGCGAACTGGCGATCGCCTCGCGACGCAAGTACGGCCCGATCAGCATCTCGGGGTCCGTCATGATGACACCGAGCCCCTGCAGCGTTCCCAACGCGGCATCGGCCTCGGACATCAGCTCGACTGCTGTCGTGCTGATCGTCAGGTCGCGAGGGATCGGCCGGGGCAAGTAGTGGGTGAATGCATGTCGGTTGCCGGGCTCCCGCACAGGTGACCCACAGGTACCCTCGGCGAAGTCCTCTGCCTTCATGACCAGAGTTGTAGTGGGCAAGAGGCACCAACATCCAGCGAACGTGCCCTTTTCGTTGGAGCGTCGACTCTCATGCCAACGTACGTTGGAGCGTCTCCCACCGGGCCAGCCTGCTGATCGAGTCCAGGGGAGCTCGAGTCCACGGAAGGGGTCTCCAGCGAAGCGGCATGCTCTGGGTGGCCACAGCGACCTGGCCGGTCCACACCAAGCATGTCGGGATCAGCCGCCGAACCGGCTCGTCGTCCACGCGCAGGTGAGTGAGCCGGCTGACGGGGAACGTGCGTTTCGAGCCGGGCAGCGGGGATGCGCGGCGAGGTCATCGGGCAGAGGCTCATACCCCCGACCCGTGAGATGCTCCAGGAGCACGGTGCGCCACCCGGCCGGGTGCAGGGCACGTCCGGTGCCGGGACCGATGTCGCTGACGTACCCTCGCAGCGCGTCAGGCCCGAGTGCGCGCCCTGCGGGCGCCCACCACCAGGTCGAGTGCCGTCTTGACTGCCACCAGGACGGACACCAGCAGGACCGCCTTGGTCAGCCCCGCCGCCAGCTCGTTCGACCGGCTGATGTCGTTGTGGACGGTGGTGAGCTGCGTGTTCGTCGCGCGCGTCGCGGTGATGGCCGCATCCCGCTGGTTGACCTCGATCACTCCCAGGTCATTGGCGTACCACCCGTTGACGACCTGCTGCTTCGGCGCGGAGTCTGCCGACGCGTTGTTCGCATCGAATGCCGCCCTCGCAACAGCGAGCGCGGTCTCGGACGAGGCATCAGCCTGGGGGGTTCCGGCCGCGCCCGCGGCATCCCCACGAGGCAGCAACAGGAACACCGCAATTGCGGTCACGATAACGATGAGTGCAGCTCCGAACACCCGCAGGACCAACGTGCCCCTGCGAGTTCCGGCACCTGTGGGCCGTGCCGGCATCGTCGGCGCCGCTCTCCCGACAACGACGTCCGGCGTGCCCTGCGGACACGGGTCTCCCTGCTCCTGGCCGCACGGGGTGTCGACTGTGGGTCCTTCGGTTCCGTGCCCTGCCTCGACGCTCATGTGAGTCCTCCTCTGAGCTGTGCTGACGGGCACATGGTAGGAGGGAGCATGGGCACCTCGACGGTCGGGCGACGTCATCCGCGACGCGGTCCGATACCGCTGCGCACTCCGGTGCCGAGGAGGTCTCCCGTTCGGCGTGAGCTCGCGACCCCGCAGGGGAGACCTTCCGGTCTGGGGGCACCGAGTGCGTTGAGTGACAGGGGCCGTCAGACCAGGTCGAGCGGCGGCAGGTCCGGGCGTTCGTCGAGGTCGGAGAGGTCCACGGGCGCGGTCGTCGCGGGCCCGGTCGCCACGGGCGCCGCACCGACCTCCCCCACCCCGGCCGCGTAGAAGATGCGCAGGTCCCCCACCAGCTTCTCCAGGCAGCCCGGGCTCGTGTAGACCATGTGCC
>JAKECL010000143.1 GCA_030460725.1 Propionibacterium sp. | reverse complement strand
TCCATGTCGGGGAATGCCCCGAGTCTAGTGGTCATCACCGGGGCGGCGCCCCCAGGAGCTGCTGTGCTGCCGGGACCGCCGTACCCGGGACTGCCGTACCCCCGGGACCGCCGTGCCCCGCTCGCCGTGGACCTCATCCTGTCCTCAGGTGAGGCCGTACCCCCGGGACCGCCGTGCCCCGGGCACCCACGGGCGCCGGTCCGCCCCCTGCACACCACGGCACGAGGTTGTTGTCACCTCTTCATTCGTGATCGTCCACGCCCGCCCCCTTGCTCGCCGTGGCACGAGAGGTCGGCACCCGCCGGCCCCGCCGGCTTCCCTCGCGGGGTTCAGTCCCCGGGAGCCCTCTGGAGGACCTGGGACGCACCCACCGCCTGCGCCGCGGACTCCTGGCCGGAACGGCCCCCCTCACCGAGCGTGTGGACCACGCCGTACACGACGGCTCCCACCAACAGGAGCAGGAGCAGCACGCCGACCGTCGCCCTGACGTACCTCCACCGGACCCTCGCCATCGTCGTCCCCTCCCTGCCCGGGGATCCCTCCGGGATCCCAGCCGATCAGCCATTGTGCCCCGGAATGCCCCGTCGCGCCCGTGGACGTGGAACGGGGGGGGTTCGGTGGCTCATGTCCACCGTAACCGCCCCCGTCGGATCAGGAGGTCAGGACCGGGTGGGCGAAGGCCCCGCGGTCGACCCCGACCCCTGTGTCACTCCTGGGAGGAGGACTCCCCACCGTTGTCATCCTCGCGACGACGACGCGAACGGGTGCGCGGGCGACGCTCACGGCGCTCCGTGTGCTCGGGACGCTCGCCACGCTCGGCGTGCTCACGCGTCTCGTTCCCGTGGCCGTCCTGGTCCTCGGACTCACCGTCGACCACTGCGTGCAGTGAGAGCTTGCCGCGGTCGCCGATCTCGGCGATCTCGACCTCGACCTGCTGGCCGACCTGGAGGACGTCCTCGACGGAGTCGATGCGCTTGCCCCCCACCAGGCGACGGACCTGGGAGATGTGCAGCAGGCCGTCCTTGCCCGGCGTCAGGGAGACGAAGGCGCCGAAGGAGGTCGTCTTCACGACGGTGCCGACGAAGCGCTCCCCCACCTCGGGCATCTGCGGGTTGGCGATCTGGTTGACCATGGCCCGCGCGGCTTCGGCGGCCGTCCCGTCGGCGGCGCCGATGTAGACGGTCCCGTCGTCCTCGATGGTCAGGTTCGCGCCCGTGTCCTCCTGGATCTGGTTGATCATCTTGCCCTTCGGGCCGATGACCTCACCGATCTTGTCCACGGGGACCTGGACGGTGATGATGCGCGGTGCGTAGGGGGACATCTCGTCGGGCCCGTCGATGGCCTCGTTGATGAGCTCCAGGATGGCCAGGCGTGCGTCGCGCGCCTGGGCCAGGGCCGCGCGCAGCACCTGGGAGTCGATGCCCGTGAGCTTCGTGTCCAGCTGCAGGGCGGTGATGAAGTCCTTCGTGCCTGCGACCTTGAAGTCCATGTCGCCGAAGCCGTCCTCGGCGCCCAGGATGTCGGTCAGGGTGACCGAGCGCTCCTCGCCGTCGACCTTGCCGGTCATCAGGCCCATGGCGATACCGGCGACGGGGGCGCGCAGGGGCACGCCCGCCTGCAGCAGGGACAGCGTGGAGGCGCACACGGAGCCCATCGAGGTGGACCCGTTGGACCCGAGGGCCTCGGAGACCTGACGGATCGCGTAGGGGAACTCCTCGCGGGTGGGCAGCACGGGCTTGAGGGCCCGCTCGGCCAGGTCGCCGTGTCCGATCTCGCGACGCTTGGGGGCGCCGACGCGGCCGGTCTCACCGGTGGAGAAGGGCGGGAAGTTGTACTGGTGCATGTAGCGCTTGGAGGTGATGGGGCTCAGGTTGTCCAGCTGCTGCTCCATGCGCAGCATCGCCAGTGTGGTGATGCCCATGATCTGGGTCTCGCCACGCTGGAAGAGGGCGGAGCCGTGCACACGCGGCAGGACCTCGACCTCGGCGGACAGGGAGCGGATCTGGCGCGGGGTGCGCCCGTCCATGCGGACACCCTCCCGCAGCGTGCGCTGACGGATGGTCTCCTTCTCCACGGAGCGGAAGGCCGCCTTGAGTTCCTTCTCCTGATCGGGGTGGGACTCGGCCAGGGCGGCGAGCATCTCGGCGCGGACCTCGTCCACGGCGTGGTCGCGGGCGAGCTTGCCCTCGGTGAGCAGGGCGTCGGCGAGCTTGGTGCCGACCCAGGACTCCACCGCGGCATACTGCTCGTCGGAGTAGTCCAGGAACACCGGGAAGTCCGCGGTCTCCTTGGAGGCCTTCTCGGCCACCTTGATCTGCGCCTCGCACAGGGCGCGGATGAAGGGCTTGGCGGCCTCCAGGCCGTCGGCCACGACATCCTCGGTCGGGGCGATGCCACCGGCCTGGATGAGCTCCCACTCGTTCTCGCCGCCCCCGGCCTCGACCATCATGATCGCGACGTCCTCGGAGCCGTCCTCCAGGGTGACGATGCGGCCGGCGACGACGATGTTGAAGACGGAACGCTGCATCTCCGACCACCGCGGGAAGGCGACCCACTGGTCGTCGATCAGTGCCAGTCGGGTGCCGCCGATCGGCCCGGTGAAGGGCAGGCCGGCGATCTGGGTGGACATGGAGGCGGCGTTGATCGCCAGCACGTCATAGGCGTCGTCGGGGTTGATGGCCAGGACGGTCTCCACGACCTGGACCTCGTTGCGCAGGCCCTTGACGAAGCCGGGGCGCAGCGGGCGGTCGATGAGGCGGCAGGCGAGGATGGCCTCGGTGCCTGCGCGACCCTCGCGGCGGAAGAAGGATCCGGGGATCCGACCGGCGGCGTAGGCGCGTTCCTCGACGTCCACCGTCAGGGGGAAGAAGTCGAACTGGTCCTTGGGGTGCTTGCCCACCGTGGTGGCAGACAGGACGACGGTCTCGTCGTCAAGGTATGCAACGGCGGAGCCGGCGGCCTGCTGGGCCAACCTGCCCGTCTCGAAGCGGATCGTGCGCTTGCCGAAACGACCGTTGTCGATGGTCGCTTCTGCGGCGACGATGTCAGGGCCTTCCATCATGGGACGTGTGTCTCCTTGTGTCTCAGTGGATGCGCGCCCCGCGTCGGCTCTCGATCGAAGCACACGGCATTCCCACCCACCTGGGGCGGGGGTCCGTGAGCCACTGTCGAAAACCGCCAGCGGGCTGCGCGCGGGTTCTCTCGAAGGGTCCGGGACGGGCATGGTGTCCGTTCCGGACGCAGCGAACCGGCCCGGGTCCATGGGGAACCGGGCCGGTGTGGGTCAGCGGCGCAGGCCCAGACGCTCGATCAGCGAGCGGTAACGCTCGATGTCGATGTCGGCCAGGTAGCCGAGGAGGCGCTTGCGGCGCCCGACCAGCAGCAGCAGGCCACGACGGGAGTGGTGGTCGTGCTGGTGGGTCTTGAAGTGCTCGGTGAGGTCCTTGATGCGCTGCGACAGCAGTGCGATCTGCACCTCGGGGGAGCCGGTGTCGCCCTCGTGGGTGGCGTACTCGGCGATGATCTGGTCCTTGACGTCCTTGGTCAGCGGCACCTGAACTCCTTGGGATCTCGTTGCGCGGAGCACCGGGTCTGTCCCCGGGCATGACGTTCCGCGGCCGATCGAACGGCGATGACAGGCTAACATGTGGGCCCCTGGGAACCCGCCCCACCGGTCCCGTCAGGCCACGACCCTGACGGTGAGATCGGGCACGCCACGACCCGCACATGTCTTTCCCGCCACCCGGTGGGGCAGGCGCGTACGCCTCGCCTCAGTGAGCCGTCACCGAGTCCGGGTCCACACGACCCGTCACCGCGACCCCCAACACAGCGGCCGTCCGACGCAGGTCGTCGTCCATCTGCGCCGTCAGCCGTTCCACGGAGTCGAAGGTGAGCATGGGGCGGATGCGGTCGACAAAGGTCACCGCCACCCGTTCCCCGTAGAGGTCCAGGTCCGAACGACCCAGCACATGCGCCTCCACCGTGCGTCTGGTGCCGTCGAACTGCGGGTTCGTCCCCACCGAGATCGCTGCGGGGAGGAACTCATCGGCCGTCGTCCCCGGTACCCGGCGCACCAGCCATCCGGCGTAGACGCCATCGGCGGGGACCAGTCCCTCGATGTCCTCCCCCAGGTTGGCGGTGGGGAACCCGAGCTGACGCCCGCGTTTGTACCCGTGCTCCACCGTGCCCCGGATGCGGTGCAGGCGGCCGAGCACCCGGGCCGCACCCGCCACATCGCCGGCCTCCAGCAGCTCGCGGACCCAGGAGGAGGACCATCGCCGCCCCGTGGGGTCCTCGATGTCGGTGACGACGATCACCTCGAACCCGTGGCGCCGTCCCAGTTGGCGAAGGGTGTCGACAGTGCCGGCATTGCGTCGACCGAAACGGAAGTCTTCCCCCACCACGACCTCGACGGCCCCCAGGCGCTCCACCAGGTACTGGACCACGAACTCCTCAGGATCCAGCATGTAGACGGAGGCGTCGTAGTGGACGACCAGGGTCGCATCCAGGCCTGTGGAAGCCATGGCGTCGAGTCGGTCGCGCAGGGGGGTGATCAACCGGAAGTCGGCGTCGGGGTGGTGGACGCGGACCGGATGGGGGTCGAAGGTGCAGGCCACCGCGTCGACGTGGTCGCGCCGGGCGCGCTCCACGCAGGTGGAGATCACCTTGCGGTGACCCTGGTGCATGCCGTCGAAGTTCCCGATGGTCACCACCGACCGCTCGTCTCCGGGCACCTGGTCCAGGCTGGTCCAGACCTTCACTCGTCCTCCTCCTTCGTACACCGCGGAGCGGGGTGTCGAACCGGAGACCCCGGCCCTCCGCCCACGCGACTCACAGCACCAGGACGGTGCGCACGCGACCGTCCTCGATCCTCGCCAGTCCCAGGACGGTCGAACCGTCGGGGGCCACCACCGCCAGGGGCTCCTCCCCCGCCGCCGCGTGGAGTTCCTCCAGCGCGCCACCCACGCGTCGAGGCGCCTGACCGTGGGCGAAGCGTGCAGCCTCGTCCTCCTCCAGGACCAGATCGGGGAACATGGCACGCGCGGCGATGCCGACGTCGATGACCGGCAGAGGGTGGCCCGCCTCCACGCGTGCTCCCAGCTCTGCCAGGGTCTCGGCGTCGGAGAGGGTGAAGGAACCGACCTCCGTGCGCCGCAGCCGCGTGAGGTGGCCACCCACCCCCAGGGTCGCGCCGATGTCGCGCGCGAGGGCGCGCACATAGGTCCCGGAGGAGCACTCGACGTGGAGGTCCACGTCGCTCACCCGCAGCGGCCTGCCCTCCCAGGCGATGGTCTCCTCCCGGGGCGCTCCCACCACCTCCAGTCGCGAGACGCGCACCGGGCGTGCGGGGATGTCGACGGTGACGCCCTCCCGTGCGAGGGCGTAGGCACGACGTCCGTCGATCTTGATGGCGGACACCGAGGAGGGCACCTGCTCGATGTCCCCACGCAACGGGGCCAGTGCCGCCTCCAGGTCGTCGTCGTCGAGGTCGGGGCACCCCGCAGCTGCGGACACCTCGCCCTCGGCATCGTCGGTGGAGGTGGAGACCCCCAGGCGCATGGTCGCGTCGTAGGCCTTGGCGTGCCCCGTCACCCAGGTGAGCAGACGTGTGGCCCGGTTGATCCCCAGGACCAGCACGCCCGTGGCCATGGGGTCCAGCGTGCCGGCGTGGCCGACCTTGCGGGTGTGGGCGAGCCTGCGCACCCGGGAGACCACGTCGTGGCTGGTCATCCCCTGGTCCTTGTCGACCACCAGCAGTCCCGAGGGCGACGCCCCTGCGTCGGTGGCCATGGTCAGTGGGCGTCCCCGGCGTCGGGAGCGGAGGGGGTCGTCGGCCCCGACGGCGCGTCGGCCTCGGCCACTCCCCCGGCCGTGGGGGGGGGCCCGGCCTCCTACAGATCCTCCGGCCCCGCCTCCACGGCGCGCCCGGAGGGGTCCCCCCGCCCCCCATAGGTGGCGCCCC
>JAKECL010000142.1 GCA_030460725.1 Propionibacterium sp. | reverse complement strand
TCAGCCTGTCGGTGGGCGCGCTCCGCCTGTTCCCGGGTCGGCCCGCCGCCCCCGTCCCCCCAGCCGAAGGGGGCCAGGGACACGCTCGCCCGCCCGCCCTGGCGCAGGGAGGACTCTGCGCGGTGCATCTCCTGGGGCGTGAGTTCTGAGTTGTAGGTGTCCACCGGCGGGAAGTGGGTGAAGAGACGGGTCCCGTCGATCCCCTCCCACCAGAAGGTGTGGTGGGGGAAGGTGTTGGTGTCGTTCCAGGAGAGTTTCTGGGTGAGCATCCAGGTGCGCCCCATGTGGCGGGCGATCCCGGGCAGGTTGGCGCTGTACCCGAAGGAGTCGGGCAGCCAGATGCCCTCGGTGTCGGTGCCGAACTCCTCGCGGAAGAAGCGCATGCCCTCCAGGAACTGGCGGATGAAGGCCTCCCCACCGACCATGTACGGGTCGGACTCCACCCACTGGCCACCCACCGGGATCCAGCGCCCCTGCGCCACCCGCTCCCTGATGCGGGCGAAGAGGTCGGGGTGGTCCTCGCGCAGCCAGAGGTACTGCTGGGCGGAGGAGGCCGCGAAGGTCACCTCGGCATCCTGGTCCATGAGGTCCAGGGCGTTGGAGAAGGAACGCGCAACCTTGCGCCTGGTCTCGCGCAGCGGCCACAGCCAGGCGGAGTCGATGTGGGCGTGCCCCACCGCGTGGACCGTGTGGGCCGATGCGTCCGCGGGGCTCGCAAGGACGGGGCGCAGCACCGCTCGGGCGGCCGGGACACCGGCGGCGACGTCGTCAGGGTCCAGGACGTCCAGTGCTCGCGAGATCGCCAGGACAACGGCGTCGTGGCGCGGTCGTGCGGGGTCGAGGACGGCGAGCAGTCCACGCAGGATGTCCAGGTCGGCCAGCAGGCCCTCGACCTCCATGTCGCGCAGGCGCAGCTCCATGGCACCCCAGCGGTACAGCGGCTGCTCCCCGGCGGTGGCGGGGTCCCCGAGGGGGCCTGCGGTGGTCCACTCCCCCTGCATGACATCGGGGTTCGAGGCCGCCTCGACCCAGTACTCGAAGCTGCCGTCGGCGCCGACCTCGGGACGCATGCGGTGGTTGAGGGGCTCCAGCCCGCGCACCACCGTCCCATCGCTGCGCAACACGGTTCCCTCGGCCTGGAAGCCCGGTTCGGAGGGGGTGAAGCCGAGGTCCAGGACGAGATGTGGGACGTGGCGCGGGCCGAGGTCCGCCCACCGGGAGGGGACCGTGCCACCCAGTCGCACCCACGTCGTGCCCCAGGGTCGCCCCCACGCTTCGTCCCTGTGCACGGGGGCCATCTCCTGGCGGACGGCCACGTCGAAGGGGACTGGCTCGCCGGGAGCCTCCCACGCCGACACCGTCAGCGGTTGGGGATCACGCTCCAGGACCGGTCGGATCCACTGACGTTCCATCCGCTCCAGACGCCGGAGGATCCGGGTGGCCTGGTCAATGGTCATGCTGTCCTCCTGTGGACGGGGCGGCGCGGAAACGGACGCCACCCATCCTCCCCGATCCGGGCGCCCAGGAGCACCCGTCAGCGCAGGTGTCGCCACTGCGTGGGGAGGTGGGGCCCGGGGACCTCCGCGCAGGGCGTCCACGCCCACACCCTGTCCCCCCTCCTCCTCTCGACCCACGTTGACGAAGCTCCGTGGCCCCGCCAGACTCGCACCGAGCCCATCCGGACAGGACGCCCTGCGGGCTCCTCCGCGACGACTCCTCCGAAAGGGGACACCATGGCTCGCCCCACCCGTACCCGTCGGTCCACGGGGGACCGCACGGCGGAGTCCCCGGGCACCGACCTCGCCGGACCGACCTGCGGGTGCACCGCCGCGCCCGATCCCTCACCGGGACCGAGCTCCGGCAGCACGGAAGCCTCCGCGGGGACGGGGACTCATCCCGACGCCGAGGCGCCGGGCACCTCCCTGTGGAGGCCCACAGCGCACTTCTCCCCCGAGCAGAACTGGATGAACGACCCCAATGGGTTGGTGTTCGACGAGGGGACCTACCACCTCTTCTACCAGTACAACCCGCACGGGAACGTCTGGGGAAACATGTCCTGGGGGCATGCCACCAGCACGGACCTGGTCCACTGGACCGAGCTCCCGGTGGCAATGGAGGCGAGCCCCGACGCGCAGTTCTTCTCCGGTTCGATCGTCATCGACCACGACAACTCCTCGGGCCTGGGTTCCCCGGAAGCACCTGCCTGGGTGGCGCTGTACACCCGCGTCTACGGGGAGGGGGCCGGACACCCGGTGGGCACGCAGGCCCAGGCGCTGGCCTACTCGCTCGACAAGGGGGCCACCTGGGCGCACTACCGCGAGGGCGAACCCGTCCTGGGTCTGACACCCCAGTCCAGGAGCTTCCGCGACCCGAAGGTGGTGCGCCACGAGGCCGGCGCCTGCTGGGTGATGGCCACGGTCGTTGCGGACGACCGCGTGGTCAAGCTCTACCGCTCCGATGACCTGCTGGAGTGGGAATGGCTCAGTGATGTGCGTGGGGTCGGGGCAGGGGCCCAGGATCCCGCGGTGCTGTGGGAGATGCCGGACCTGTTCCCCCTGCCTGTCAAGGATGGGGGCGAGAAGTGGGTCCTCCTGCTGAGCATCAACCCCGGTTCCGTGGCCGGCGGCTCCGGCATGCAGTACTTCGTCGGGGACTTCGATGGCACGACCTTCACCCCCCAGGACGTGGCTGCTGCCGGATCCGATCCCACGGCATTCAACTGGGTCGACCGCGGGGCGGACTTCTATGCCGCGACCACCGTCACCGGCGCGCCCGGCTCCCGGAAGGTGATGATCGGGTGGATGGGCAACTGGGACTATGCCGCCGATGTGCCGACCGCGCCCTGGCGGGGGTCCCTCGCCATCCCCCGAGACCTCGCCCTGGAGGGGGAGGAGGGTTCCCTGGAGCTCGTCTCGACGATCTCTCCGGAGGCCGCGGCGGTCCTGGGCTCCGGGACCCGCACACAGCTGGGGGACACCGAGGTGGTGGACGCGAGGATCCCCTTGCCCCCGGACCTGTGCGCCCCACGCCAACTCATCTCCGTGACGCTCGCGCCGGGCGACGCGGCGAGTGCAGGCCTGGTGGTGCGCTCGGACCCCCGGGGCAGCCGGGGCACCCTGATCTCCTACGACACCCGCACCCAGAGCCTCATCCTGGACAGGTCCGCCTCAGGCGTCACCGACTTCTCCTCCGCCTTCAGCCACAGACATGTCGTCGCGCTCCCTCTGGAGGGGAGGAGCCTGGACCTCACCGTCCTGGTCGACCGGTCCTCGGTCGAGGTCTTCGCGGACGGCGGTCGCAGGGTGGTCACCGACATCGTGCTGCCACCCACGGACGCCACCTGCCTGGCGCTCTTCGCGCAGGGAGGTCGGGCAACTTTCCGGCGCATGACCGTGACGACCCCCTGACGGCCCCGACCTGGTTGCCCAGGGGGGCACGCCCATCCGACCAGACCGTCTGGACATCTGACCGAAACGTCTCGGATCGAGTGTCGCTCCCCGCCGCAGCTCAACATCCTTGCAGGTCAGGAGCCTGCTTCCGGGCGTCTCACCCTGGGGCTGCGTCCTGGCGCACACCGCCGTGACGGAACTCCCCTTCCAGGTGCCCACGGCTCGCACGACACTGGGCACATGGGCATCCCTGACACCGTCCCCCCGACCTGGGGCACCGTTGACCCCATCCAGGTCAGTTCCCTGGAGTGGCCCCTGGGAAGCTGGGTGCCGTGCGGCTCGGCGGAGGAGATCCGCGCCGTGCTCGGCACCCTTCTCACCCTGGACGAGATCCTGCTCTTCCGTCTCGACGCCGAGGACCGCGGCCACTACGTCTACCGCGAACCCACCGACGGCCTGCTCTACGTCGAGAGGCGCGCCTCCGTCCTCACGCGCTCCCGGAACTGTCCGGTCGTCGCAGTGGCCCGCCCGGCCCGCGCCACCGAGGACCTGGTCCTGCCGCACACGGTCGTGGCGCGCAGGTTCCGTGAGTCCCATGACATCTGGCTGACCGATCGCGAGGTCGCCGAGTCCTTCTCGACCCTGGCCCGCACAGGGGAGTACCCCGCAGGACTGCGCATCGGCGCGCCCGTGGTCTTCGCGGTTCCGGGTTCACGCGCCTGAGAGCGCACCCGCAGCCCTCCCCTGCTCCGGTCCCCAGGACTCACCCCCAAGGCGGGCGCCCCGTGGCCCGGGTCCACCGCGCCGCCCTCGTCGTGCGACGTGGACGGCCGGGGGCCCCGGCGCCCTGGGGCACTCAGGCGGGCGCCACGACTGCCCCAGGGGTCGCGTACACACGTGCTTCCCACGGGGCCAACGCCCGGCCGCCCTCACCCGCGCCGTTGGTCAGGACGGGCGCGCCCGCGGCGGGCAGTGGATCCCCGCCACTCCACACCGGGACGACGGTGTCGGAGGAGAGGTTCACCAACACCAGCACGGACTCCTCCCCCAGCGCCCTGCGGTAGGAGAAGACTGCCGGGTCGCCCGCATCCAGACGCTCGAAGGTGCCCAGGGCCACCACCTCACTCGCGTGACGCAGCGCGATGAGGGAGCGGTAGTGCTCGAACACGGATCCCGGCACGCCGACCTGGGAGGCGGCATTGATGCGGGACTTGTTCGGGTTGACCTCGATCCAGGGCGTGCCGGTGGTGAAGCCGGCCTCGGGTCCGTCATCCCACTGGACAGGGGTGCGGGCGTTGTCGCGGCTGATGAAGGCCATGCCGCGCAGCGCCTCGTCGAGGTTCTCCCCCAGGGCCTTGCGCTCGGCGTAGTAGTTGACGGCTTCGACGTCGCGGTAGTCGTCGATCCGGTGCAGGGGGGCGTTCGTCATGCCCAACTCCTCGCCCTGGTAGACGTAGGGCGTGCCGCGCAGCAGGTGGAGTGCGGTGGCCAGAGCAGTGGCCGAGTCGTGCCAGTGGTCGCGGTCGTCCCCGAAACGTGAGACCGGACGGGGCTGGTCATGGTTGCCCAGGTACAGCGAGTTCCACCCGTGCTCGGCCAGTCCCTCCTGCCATGTGGTGAGGCTCGCCGCCAGTGCCCCGCGCTCCAGCGGGACCGGGTGGTACTTTCCCTCCCCGTGGTCCAGGTCCACGTGCTCGAACTGGAAGACCATGTCCAGTTCACGTCGTGCAGGGTCGGTGACCAGTTCAGCCTGTCCGATGGTGGCCCCGGGTGTCTCCCCCACCGTCATGAAGGCATGACGTCCGTCGAAGACCTCGCGGTGCATCTCCTGGAGGTAGGCGTGCAGACGCGGTCCGAAGGCGAAGAAAGGGAAGCCGTCGCCGAAGAGCTCCCCGTCCGCGACCTCACCGTCGGGAAGTCCGGGGACCTTGGAGATGAAGTTGATGACGTCCATGCGGAAACCGTCGACGCCACGGTCCAGCCACCACCTCATCATCTCGTACACGGCCTCGCGGACCTCGGGGTTCTCCCAGTTCAGGTCCGGTTGCTTGCGGTGGAAGAGGTGGAGGTAGTACTCCCCTGTCGCCTCGTCGAGCTCCCAGGCGGGACCGGAGAAGAACGACCCCCAGTTGTTCGGCTCCGCTCCGGGCTCTCCGGGCTCCATGCCGTCCCGGGGTCGGCGCCAGATGTACCAGTCCCGCTTGGGGCTGTCCAGGCCGGAGCGGGACTCCCGGAACCACGCGTGCTCGTCGGAGGTGTGGTTGACGACCAGGTCCATGACAATGCGGATCCCACGGGCATGGGCCGCGTCCAACAGCTCATCGAAGTCGGCCAGCGTGCCGAACATGGGGTCGATGTCCCTGTAGTCGCAGATGTCGTAGCCGTTGTCCGCCTGGGGGGACCGGTAGATCGGGGACAGCCAGATCACATCGATACCCAGCTGCTCCAGGTGATCGAGGTGGTCGATGACGCCCCGCAGATCCCCGTAGCCGTCCCCGTCGGAGTCGGCGAAGCTGCGCGGATAGACCTGGTAGACGACCGCCTGCTTCCACCACTCCTCGGAGGCTGCCAGGGGGGAGGCGGTGTGCAGCTCAAGCTGCTG
>JAKECL010000141.1 GCA_030460725.1 Propionibacterium sp. | reverse complement strand
AAGTCCTGCGACATGACAGTTTCCTGACGAGGTCCGTCCTGTTTCCTGACGAGGTCCGTCCTGTTTCCTGACGAGGTCCGTCGTCTTTCTTGGCGAGGTCCGTCCCATCTACGCCCGAGGAGCTTTGGTCGTCGAGACATCTCCAAGATGCCGGGGCTCACGGGGGACCCGTCAGAAGCGAGGTGCGGCGACGCCGGCCGACTCGACCTCAGGCGAAGCGCGCCCGCTCGAACGGGGTCCAGAGCAGGCGACGACCACGTCTGCCTCGTGTGTCACCGGCGTGCTCGTTGAGAACTCGGAGCAGGCCTGCAGTGTCGCGGATCTGAGGAACCGCGAGGTCGACCACCCGGAATCCTGCAGACCGGAGTTCCTCGTTGCGCCAAGCCTGTGCCTCACGGACGTCGTCACCGTCGGGCCCGGAGTATTTCACGTCTCCGTTCGCCTCGAAGCATCGACGTGCCCGCCTCATTCCGAGGTCCGCCCAGCGCACGCCGGTCGATGTGCGGATCTCCATCTGCGGTTCGGCTTCGACATACCCGGCCGCCAGCGCGACCCTACGCATCTCTGATTCCCACACCGACTCCGACAGAGGAGTACTGCATTCGAGGATCTCACGGGCCTGGGCTGCACCCCGTTGACCTCTGAAGCCCTCGAGGACTCTGCGTGCTGACTCAAGGAACATCCGCGCCGCGCTCTCCACCTCACTGCGGTGCTCGCGCCACTGAGCGTCCCTGCCCGCCGCCACGGCGACCAATGAATCGACGACGTCGAATGCCTCGTCGGCGGGCAGGAACCGGGCGCACTGAACGACGGTCTGCATCAGACCTGTGGTGGGCATCCCGTCGATGTCGACCACGTCCTCCTGATCGATCTCCATGCGGTGATTGACCACGGAGCGTCCCGACAGTCGCACCTCACGCAATGCAGGGGACAGGCTCCACAGCCGACCCGTCTGTCCCGGCGTGGCACTGCGTCGCCACGGGACCCACAGGTGAGCCTGGGGAGAGAGCGTCTTGAGGTGCGCACCGTGGAGAAGTGCAGCGCTCTGGAGCACTGCCACTGCACCGATGATGTGATGGCAGGCGGAACGGAGTCTGGCGCGGTGCAGGTCCTCGTCCCTCTCCCACCAAGGGGCCGATGCCGGCGTCGTGACGTACTCACCGGGCCGCACGCGGTGGATCGAGACTGCGGGACTTGCGGCGGGTGCGCCGTGGCGCAGATCGTCTCCGGGCTTCGGGCAGGTCTCCATCCGGTGAGAATGACCCAACTCCTCCCCGACATCCACCCGTGCTCGCTGCGGTTGTGGACGCGGACGGAGCCTCCCTGGCTTCTGTGGACGCCTGTGACGCGGGAGTTGCGTATGCCCGGGCATCGACGAGGGCGTCGCCCTCGTTCCTCTCGGACCGGGCGGGGCGACCTACCTCTGGTGCAGGCAACGGTCGCCGCTGCGACTCCTGGGACCGCGCACCACCGCCCTGATTGGCACCGACTTCGTCGGAGTTGGGGACGGACTTCGCCCGAGTTGGGGACGGACTTCGTCGGAGTTGGGAGCGGACTTCGCCCGAGTTGGGGGCGGACTTCGTCAGGATTGGGGACGGACTTCGATGATGCGGAAGCCCTTCTTGGAGGCGAGACGGCGTGCGGGCCAGCCCTGCTCGATGAGCCACCCCATGAGGGAGTCCGCGCCGAGATTGCGCTGGACCACGAGGTGTGCCGATCCGTCCTGGGCCAGCAGGCCGAGCCAGTCGCTGAGCATCTGGTGCAGTGCCTGCTTGCCGATGCGCACCGGCGGGTTCGACCAGATGGCGTCGAAGCGGATCCCTTCACTGCGTGCCACCTCAAGCGCTTCGGCCGCCGGCAGCACCTGAACGGCATCCCCGACCCCGTTGGCCAGGGCGTTGCGCCGGGTGAGGTCCAGGGCCCGCGTGTTGACGTCCACAGCCCACACCCTGGCCCCGGGTGCCTCCAGAGCCATGGTCACAGCCAGGGGACCCCACCCGCACCCGAGGTCCAGGAAGGTGCCGTCCGCAGGCAGAGCCGGGGCCTCGGCCAGCAGCTGACGCGTCCCCAGGTCCAGGCGGTTGCCGGAGAACACGCGGTTCGAGACCCACATCTCCAGCTCGTGGCCGCGGGCGCTGACGTGCAGCTGGCGCAGTTCCGCGTCGGTGGCTGGTGCAGAGTCGGTGAAGTACTGGTCGTCCACAGCCCTCAGCGTAGTCGGAGGGGCGGGTGCTTCCCGACGTGGGAGACTGGAGGGGTCCCGACCGATCGCCGATGCCCAGACCGCTGCGCGCGGCACCCCGGTCCCCACCGACCCGAGGAGGACCCATGTCCGACACCACCGAACGATCCGACGGTGGCGAACCCGGGAGCGACCAGAGGTTTGCAGCGCAGGTGCCCACGGGCGCTCCCGCGGGAGTGGGCCCCGAGGGTGACATGCGGCGCGCCGAGGACGTGGTGGCTCGTATCCTCGCCCGACGCGGCACGGCCCTGGCCTCCACACAGGAACAGGACCACAGCCACGATGCGGGTGCACTGGAGCGCGATGCCCGTGCGGGCACCCGACGCGTCCAAGGGCTCTCCACCGAGCTGGAGGACGTCTCCGAGGTCGAGTACCGCCAGATCCGCCTGGAACGCGTGGTCCTGGTGGGGCTGCGCACCCAGGGCAGTGAGGAGGAGGCCGAGGTCTCCCTGCGTGAGCTCGCCGCCCTGGCCGAGACGGCCGGCTCCGAGGTCCTCGACGGACTCATCCAACGCCGCGACACCCCCGATCCTGCGACGTTCCTGGGGTCGGGCAAGGCGAAGGAACTCGCCGGGATCGTCGCGAGCACGGGCGCGGACACGGTGATCGTGGACGGCGAGCTCGCCCCCTCCCAGCGCCGTGGTCTGGAGGATGTGGTGAAGGTCAAGGTCGTGGACCGCACCGCACTGATCCTCGACATCTTCGCCCAGCACGCGAAGTCCCGGGAGGGCAAGGCCCAGGTGGAGCTCGCCCAGCTGGAGTACCTGCTCCCACGCCTGAGAGGCTGGGGTGAGTCCATGTCCCGACAGGCCGGTGGTCGGGTCGCGGGCGGTGAGGGAATCGGTTCGCGCGGACCCGGTGAGACGAAGATCGAACTGGACCGGCGTCGCATCCGCACCCGCATGGCACGACTGCGCACCCAGATCCGTGCCATGGAGCCGTCCCGGCGCACACAGCGCGCCTCCCGACGCCGCGGGGGCATCCCCTCCGTCGCCATCGCCGGATACACCAACGCCGGGAAGTCCACCCTGCTCAACCAGCTCACGGGAGCAGGGGTCCTGGTCGAGGACGCTCTCTTCGCGACCCTGGACCCCACGGTTCGCCGGGCCACGACCCCCGACGGCCGCGTCTACACCCTCACCGACACGGTCGGCTTCGTGCGCAACCTCCCCACCCAGTTGGTCGAGGCCTTCCGTTCCACCCTGGAGGAGGTGGGGGAGTCCGATGTCATCCTGCACGTCGTCGATGCCGCCCACCCCGATCCGGTCGGCCAGGTCGAGGCCGTCCACGCGGTCATGGACACCATTGAGGGCGCCCACGACATCCCCGAGGTCATCGCTCTGAACAAGGTCGACCTGGCCAGCCCCGAACGCCTCGCCCTGCTGCGGACGACCTACCCCGACGCGGTCGAGGTCTCCGCCTGGACTGGCGCCGGTGTGGAGGAGCTGCGCCTGCGTCTCCAGGACGTCCTGCCCCGACCTCGGGTGCTGGTCGACGTGGTCGTGCCCTATGCGCACGGCGAGTTGGTCCACCGCGTCCACGAGGACGGCGAGGTCGTCTCCGAGGACTACGTGGAGGCCGGGACGCATCTTCTGGCCCGTGTCGACGAGGCGCTGGCCGCACGCCTGGGAGCGGTCAATGTCGCGGTCACCGGCACATCCCCCACGACCACGACGACCACGGAGGGGATGCAGACGGACGCGGGCGCGGGAGCCGCCCTCGTCGATGGCACGCAGGCGACGACTCCCGATCTCCCCCGCGGGGGACCCACCGATCCGGGCGCACCCACCCGCGCGCACCCCACCCAGGACACCACCCGGGGGGCCGGCGCGGGTGAGTGAGGACGTCCCACGGGCCGAGGTCGCCCGGCGCGTCCTTTCGCGCGTGGTCACCTCCATGGGGGGTTCCGCGCGCCCGGGCCAGGAACGTATGGTCGACGAGGTCGCCGCCGCCATCACCGGGCACAGCCATGTGATGGTGCAGGCAGGTACCGGGACGGGCAAGTCCCTGGGCTACCTCGTCCCCGTCCTCACGGACTGCGCCGAGAACGACCACCGCGCCCTGGTCACCACCGCCACCCTGGCCCTCCAACGCCAGATCCTCGTCAAGGACGCCCCCGCCGTCGTCGACGCCGTGGAGGCGGAGCTCGGCGTGCGCCCGGCGGTCGCCCTGCTCAAAGGCTGGAGCAACTACGTCTGCCTGCACCGCATCGGAGGAGGGGCGAGCGGCCCCACCCTGCTCGACGTGGCCGAGGCCGGGCCCGTGACCGACCTCGGCCAGGAGATCCTCAGGGTCCGGGAGTGGGCTGGGGACACCGAGACCGGCGACCGCGACGACCTCACACCCGGGGTCTCCGACCGCGCCTGGCACCAGGTCTCGGTGTCCAAACGCGAGTGCCTCGGGCGTTCCTGCCCCATGCTTCAGGAGTGTTTCCCCCAGGCCGCCCGCGACAGGGCGGCGGCCGCCGACCTCGTCGTCTCCAACCACTCCCTGCTGGGCATCCATGCCACCGGGGGCCTGGACCTCTTCCCCGACATCGACGTGGTGGTGGTCGACGAGGCCCACGAGTTGGCCGACCGGGTCCGAGACCAGGCCAGCGTGGAGGTCTCCCAGGGCCTGGTCCAGCGTGTCGCACGGTCGGCGAAGACCCATGCGAAAGTGCCCGTCGAGGCCCTCGAGCAGGCGGGCGCCGCCGTGGGCGTCGTCATCTCCTCCCTGGAGGAGGGGCTCCTCCTGCAGCGGCCCGAACGTCTGTCCGCCGCCGTGTCCGCCCTGGACTCCGCCGTGCGCCAGGCGCTCAGCGCGGTGGGCAACTCCTCGGTGGACCAGTCCGAGAAGCTGCTGGCCAAGGCCGCCCTGGAGGAACTCGGCGCCGCCATGGACGCGTGGGACCGCGATCCCACCCAGTCCATCACCTGGGTCTCGCGCAATGAACGCGAGGGCACCCAGCAGCTCGTCATCGCCCCCCTGGACGTCGCGGGCCCCATCGGGGCGGTGGGACTGGGGGAGCGCCCCGCGGTGCTGACCTCGGCGACCCTCGCACTGGGTGGGTCCTTCGACGCCATGGCGCGCGAGACCGGGCTCATGGTGTCGAAGTCCCCCTGGCACGGAGTCGACGTCGGCACTCCTTTCGACACCGCCTCCCAAGGGATCCTCTACGTCGCCCGGCACCTGCCCGATCCCGGCCCCGGTGGGCCCGGTCCCGAGGCGCTCGCGGAGCTGGTGGACCTCTCCCGCGCCAGTGGGGGCGGGGTACTCGCCTTGTTCTCCTCCTGGCGCGGCGCCCAGGCGGGTGCGGAGGCGCTGCGCGAGGGGACCGATCTGGAGGTCCTGGTCCAGGGGGAGGAGACGGTCTCCGCACTGGTCCAGCGCTTCCGCGACCACCGGGACTCCTGCCTGGTGGGCACCATGTCCCTGTGGCAGGGGGTGGACGTGGTGGGCAGTTCGTGTCGTCTGGTGGTCATTGACCGCATTCCCTTCCCCCACCCCCACAATCCCGTGGCCAAGGCCCGTGCCATCGATGCCGAGCGCCACGGGTACGGCGGCTTCCGCGCGGTGCACCTCACCCACGCCGCCCTGCTCATGGCCCAGGGGGCCGGCCGTCTGCTGCGCAGCACCGAGGACCGGGGGATGGTGGCGGTCCTCGACCGGCGCCTGCTGACCAAGGGCTACGGTTCCTTCATTCGCGCGTCCATGCCCAGCATGTGGCCCACCACCGATCCCGCTGTGGCTCGGGCAAGCCTGGAGCGCCTCGCCGCAGGTGTGCGCGGGGAG
>JAKECL010000140.1 GCA_030460725.1 Propionibacterium sp. | reverse complement strand
CAGCCACAGGGCGCCCGCCATCAATGACAGCGTCGCGGCTGTCTGCCCGGCGACGGAGCCGACGCCGACGATCCCGTAGGCCCCCAGTGCGCCCGCGGAGAGCACGAGGCCGCTGGGGACCGCCAACCTCAGCGTGCGTCCCAGGAAGCCGGGCACGTAGCGACGGGCGTTGGGCCCCAGGGCGATGAAGAACGCCGGGATCCCGATCGTGAAGGCATCGATGTAGGTGAAGTGTCGGGGCAGGAAGGGGTAGGTCCAGGCAAAGGCAGCGGTGAGGACCGCAATGACCGAGGCATAGGTCGTCTTGGCCAGGAACAGTGCGGAGACGCGTTCCATGTTCGCGATGATGCGGCGTCCCTCGGCCACCACGCCGGGCAGGACGGAGAAGCGTCCCTCCACCAGGACCAGCTGTGCCACCGCCTTGGTGGCCGCGGAACCCGATCCCATCGCAATGCCCAGGTCTGCATCCTTGAGGGCCAGGGCGTCGTTGACGCCGTCACCCGTCATGGCCACGCAGTGCCCGTGGGCCTGCAGCGCGTGCACCATGGCCCGCTTCTGCTCCGGGGTGACGCGGCCGAAGACGTCATGGGCCTCCACGGCCTGCCGGAACTCCTCCGAGCCCAGGTCCTCGGGCAGGGTGCGGGCATCGCAGGCCCGTGCCGGTGTGCCATCAGGGGCACCCAGGCCCACAGTTGCCGCAATGGTGGAGACCGTGACCGGGTTGTCTCCCGAGATCACCCGGACCCGCACGCCCTGCTCACGGAAGTAGGTCAGGGTCTCCGCGGCGTCCGAACGCACGTCCTCCTCCAGGACGACGAGCATCCGGGGTTCGAGCCCCTCGGGCAGGCAGGGATCCTCACCAGCCCCCAGAGTGGTGGGATCACTGGCACGGTCGCTGTGCGCCAGGCACACGACCCGCAAACCCTCCCCCGCCAGACGCGCGGACTCGGCCAGCACACCCGGATCCGTGGTGACGATCTCCGGTGCACCGAGCACCCATGCGTCACTGCCCTGCCCCTGCGCCGACCACTTTCGCGCCGAGGAGAAGGCAACGGTCCATCCCTGTTCCGTCCCCCTCCGGGCCGCGGGGTGGTGGCCGACCTCCTCCTGGTGCGTCGACGAGGGCGACGCCCCTTCGACCTCATGGCCGTCAGGTCGGGCGCCTGCAGCCAGGAGTGCGGTGGGGCGCACGGCGTCGCCCTCGTGCCTCCCACTGCGCGCGGCGTCGCCCTCGTCCCCCCCACTGCGCACGGAGCCGGAGCCGGGGGCGGTGGCGGAACCCGGGGCGACACCGGAGGCCAGCGCCTCCGAGATGGCACGGGCGGTGGCATTGGTCAGGTCGGAGCTCAACCCTGCCAGCGCGGCCCTCGCGGCTGCGGCCCCGCGCTGCCCGTCCCGGCTCCCGCCGTGCAGGTCGACCAGGCCGCGCACGCGGATGCCGCCGGTGGTGAGAGTGCCCGTCTTGTCCACGCAGAGTGCGTCCACGCGCGCGAGGACCTCCACTGCGGGCAGTTCCTGGACCAGGACACCGCGACGTGCCAGCGTCGCGGATCCCAGGGCGAAGTTCATCGAGGTCAGCAGGACCAGACCCTGGGGGATCATGCCGACCACCGCTGCCACTGCGAGGACCAGGGCGTGTCGCCATGCCTCTGGTTCCTCCGCGGAGAGGACCCGCGTCTGGGACCACACCATCAGGGCGACGACCGGGACGATGACCACCGAGACCACGCGCAGAACCTTGTTGATGCCCTGCTGGATCTCCGAGGAGGCGAGGGAGAAGCGCTTTGCTTCCCGGGTGAGCGCCTGGGCGTAGAGGTCCTCGCCCACCGCGGTTGCGCGGACCGTGGCAGATCCCGCCACGACCGCCGTCCCGGCCAGGACCGTGTCTCCACCGTGCTTGCGCACGGGCACCGACTCCCCGGTGAGGAGCGACTCGTCGACCTCCAGGCCGCGGACCTCGAGGATCTCGCCGTCCACCGGCACCTGGTCACCCAGGACCAGTTCCACGACATCGTCGAGGACCAGGTCGGCGACCGGGACCACCTCACTCACGCCCTCACGCACAACCGTGGCCCGTGGGGCGTCCACGATGGCCAGCGCATCCAGCGTCCGCTTGGCCCGGTACTCCGAGGCGATGCCGATGACGGCATTGAAGACCATGACGAAGCCGAAGACGGCGTCGCGCCAGTCCCCCACCACCAGGACCACCACCACCGCCGTGGAGAGGATGGCATTGAACAGGGTCAGCAGGTTCGCCCGTGCGATGGAGGCCAGGGAACGCGAGGTGGTGGACTCCACCCGGTTCGTCAGGCCACGGCGTCTGCGATCCTCGACCTCGGCACTGTCCAGGCCGCGGACCACGGTTGCTGCGGTGTCCATTCAACTCCTCACTTGGGTGAGGTCAGCGCGTGCTGTCCTCCGGGGCCTCCACCGGGGGGGTGGCGCGATGATCTGCCGAGTCCTCGACCGTCGGGACCGACGTCGCCGCGGAGTCCGCCCCGGAAGAGGTGGCGGGCACGCGGGGGGCGGAAGGAGAGGTCCCGACCTCGTCCGTCCCTGAAGCCGTGACCATCCGCTTCGTGGTGCTGCGTGACTTCAGGACCGAGGCCACCACCGTGATCACCAGGGCCAGGGCGATGAACGCCATGGAGAAGCCGATGCCGATGTCAGGCACACCGTGGAAGCCCTCGCCACCGTTGAGGAAGGAGAGGGAGTTGTCGTGCAAGGCGTGCAGGATCAGCTTCACCCCGATGAAACCGAGGATCGCCGCCAGACCGTAGTGCAGGTAGACCAGGCGTTCCAGCAGCCCGTCGATGACGAAGTAGAGCTGGCGCAGGCCCAGCAGTGAGAAGGCGTTGGCGGCGAAGACCAGGTAGGGCTCGGAGGTGAGGCCGAAGATGGCGGGGATGGAGTCGAAGGCGAACATGAGGTCCGCAGAGCCCAGGGCCACGACCACCAGCAGGAGCGGCGTGAGGTAGGTCTTGCCGCCGTGTCGGTGGAGGAAGCGGTCGGAGATGAAGCCGTCGGTCACCGGGAACACGCGGCGCACCACGCGCACGAACCGCGTCTCGTGGTACTCCTCGGCGTCGGAGAGGGGCTCCTGGATGCCCTGACGAGCCTGGGACCATGCGGTCCACAGCAGCCAGGCACCGAAGAGGAAGAAGATCCAGGAGAAGCGCTGGATGAGGGCCGCACCCACGAGGATGAAGACGAGGCGCAGGACCAGGGCGATGATGATGCCCGACAGCAGCGCCTTCTGCTGGTACTGGCGGGGGACCCGGAAGGTCTGCATGATGATGATGAAGACGAAGAGATTGTCCAGGGACAGCGACTTCTCGGTGATGTAGCCCGCGTAGTACTCGGTGGCGTAGGTGGTCCCGTAGACCCCCCAGACAATGAGACCGAAGAGCAGTGCCAGGACGATGTATCCGATCGTCCAGGTCACGGACTCCTTCATGGAGGGTTCGTGCGGTTTGCGCACGTGTCCGACGATGTCGACGGTGATGAGGACGAGGACAATGGCTCCGAGGCCGAGCCAGCCCAGCAGGTGAACGTCCAAGACAAACCTCTCAGATGGTAGGGGGAGACGTGGCTGAGGTCTCTTCCCACCCTGGCGCCGGTCAGCCGGTCGCGGGCGGTGGCACCGAGCGGTCGCTCCACCGGCGGTTGCCGGCGTGCATCCGCCGCGATGACGGTGCCACACTTGTCGGGATTACTCCCCTCGTCGCGTGAGTGTACCTGACTCCTGGGTCCTGGGTCCCGGTGAGGATCCCGGCCTGTGCGCGGTGCCACGAGGATGCGGCACATTCACCTCAGTTCGCGGCACGCATCTGGCGCAGTTCCTTCTTCAGGTCTCCCACTTCGTCGCGCAGCCTCGCGGCAACCTCGAACTGGAGGTCCTCCGCGGCCTGGCGCATCTGTGCGGAGAGTTCCTCGATGAGGTCCACGAGATCCTGCTCGGCCGCCTGCCCGAGGCGTTGACGCGCCCCCTTGGCCTGCTGGAGGACGTCGTCGGAGGCGCGGGAGTGCCCGATGGGACGGCCTGAACGCTCCCTGCGGTATCCCCCCTCCAGGAGTGCCTCGGTGTCGATCTCCTCCCTGGCCAGCATGTCGGTGACATCGGAGATCTTCTTGCGCAGGGGTTGGGGGTCGATGCCCTTCTCGGTGTTGTAGGCGATCTGGATCTCACGGCGACGCTCGGTCTCCGAGATGGCCTCCCTCATGGAGTCCGTGATCTTGTCGGCGTACATGTGCACCTCGCCGGAGACGTTGCGGGCGGCGCGACCGATCGTCTGGATGAGGGAGCGGGTGGAGCGCAGGAATCCTTCCTTGTCGGCATCGAGGATGGAGACCAGGGAGACCTCGGGCAGGTCCAGACCCTCGCGCAGCAGATTGATGCCCACCAGTACGTCGAACTTGCCCTGGCGCAGTTCGCGCAGCAGTTCCACACGGCGCAGGGTGTCGACATCGGAGTGCAGGTACTCCACCCGTATGCCGCGCTCGGCCAGGTAGGTGGTGAGGTCCTCCGCCATCTTCTTGGTGAGGGTGGTGACCAGGACGCGCTCCTGACGGGTGACCCGCACGCGGATCTCCTCCAGGAGGTCGTCGATCTGGCCCTGGGTCGGCTTGACGACAACCTTGGGGTCGACGAGTCCGGTGGGACGGATGATCTGCTCGACGACGCCGTCGGAGCGGTCCATCTCGTAGCTGCCCGGTGTGGCGGAGAGGTAGACGGTCTGGCCGATCCGCTCCTGGAACTCCTCCCACTTCAAGGGACGGTTGTCCATGGCGGAGGGCAGGCGGAACCCGTGGTCGACCAGGGTGCGCTTGCGTGACATGTCGCCCTCGAACATCCCTCCGATCTGGGGGACGGTGACGTGGGACTCGTCGATGATGAGGACGAAGTCCTCGGGAAAGTAGTCCAGGAGCGTGTGGGGCGGGGTGCCGGGTCCGCGCCCGTCGATGTGTCGGGAGTAGTTCTCGATGCCGGAGCAGGTCCCGATCTCCTTCATCATCTCCAGGTCGTAGGTGGTGCGCATGCGCAGACGCTGGGCCTCCAGCAGCTTGCCCTGGGACTCGAACCACGCGAGCCTGTCCTCCAGTTCCTCCTCGATGCTCTGGATGGCCCGTGCCATGCGCTCCTCCCCCGCCACGTAGTGGGAGGCGGGGAAGAGGTAGATCTGGTCGACCTCGCGGATGACGTCTCCGGTGAGGGGGTGGAGGACGGCAAGCTGGTCGACCTCGTCCCCGAACATCTCGATGCGGATCGCCAGTTCCTCGTAGACGGGGATGATCTCGATGGTGTCCCCCCGCACGCGGAAGGTGCCGCGGGTGAATGCGGTGTCATTGCGGACGTACTGCATGCCCACGAAGCGGCGCAGCAGTTCGTCACGGTCGATGGTCATGCCGCGGGTCAACTCCACCATGCGCGCCACGTACTCCTCGGGCGTGCCCAGGCCGTAGATGCAGGACACGGAGGAGACCACGACGGTGTCACGTCGGGTGAGCAGGGAGTTGGTGGCGGAGTGGCGCAGGCGCTCCACCTCGTCATTGATCGAGGAGTCCTTCTCGATGTAGGTGTCGGTCTGGGGGACGTAGGCCTCGGGCTGGTAGTAGTCGTAGTAGCTGACGAAGTACTCCACTGCGTTGTGGGGCAGCAGCCCACGGAACTCCGCGGCCAGCTGGGCGGCCAGAGTCTTGTTGGGCTCCATGATCAGCGCGGGGCGCTGGATCTTCTCAATGAGCCAGGCGGCGGTGGCCGACTTGCCGGTTCCCGTGGCGCCCATGAGGACGATGTCCTGTTCCCCCGCTGCCAGGCGCTCGGCCAGCTCATGGATCGCCGTGGGCTGGTCGCCGGAGGGCTGGAACTCCGAGACGACCTCGAAGGGGTGGGCCTGTCGCAGAAGGGGCTGCTGGGTGGTCATGTCCCCACCGTAGGCGACACCATGTGCATCGACACGCCCAGGCGCCACCCGCCACCCCTCCGTCGCCCCAGATTTAGCCGAAGTCCGTCCTGT
>JAKECL010000139.1 GCA_030460725.1 Propionibacterium sp. | reverse complement strand
GCAGGCCACCGGCCCGAACCCGAAGTCCCGGGCTCACCAACAAGGTAACGGGGCGACGCGGGCGGCCCCGCCCTCCCCGGGGGGAGGTCGGGGCCGGAAGTGCCCGTGTCACTCGGAGGCCAGAGCCTCCACGGGCGATGTCCGCGCGGCACGCCTGCCCGGCCACCACGAGGCGACCACGGCGGCGAGGACCATCACCAGGACCGCGGCCCCCAGCTGCCACCAGGGCAGGACGTAGGCCGGGGCCATGCCTGCCGCGGCGAAGACCGCCTTCGTGCCGACCAACCCGAAGCCGACGCCCATGACGATGCCCGCCAACGCACCCGATCCGGAGATCAGCAACGCCTCGATGAGGAGCATCCGCTTCATCTGGCGTTTCGTGAGTCCCAGCGCGCGCAACAGCCCGTTCTCGCGGGTGCGTTCCGCCACTGAGAGGGACAAGGTGTTGGTGACGCCGACGAGCGCCACGAGGACGGAGACCCCCAGGAGGACCAGGAGCACCAGGAAGGTGACGTCGAGGACCTGGGTGAACTGGGCGCGCACCGGCGCACTCCCACTGACGTCCAGGGTGGAGTCCAGGGAGAGGATGTCCGTCTGGACACGGTCCGCGTCCGCGTCGTCGCTGAGGCGCACGGCGAGCTGGGAGACTCCCGCCTCCGGGGCGAGGCGCGCGAGGGTCTCCTCCGCGACCAGCGCCTGACCCGGGGAGGTCGACTCATCTGTCACGACTCTCAGCTCTGTGCAGTTGGAGGACCCCTCGCCCGCACAGACCGTTGCCGTCTGCCCGTCCACGGCTTCCCCGGGGGAGACCTGGACCTCGGTTGCGGAGGGCTGGGCGATCGCGGCGCGCGAGATCGCGGTGAGGTCGGGTTCTCCCAGGAGGGACATCGGTTGGGTCTCCCCGCCCGGGACGCTCAGGGTCCCCTCCGAGCCGCGGATCTGGACGAGCGCCTGGACGCCCGCGACCTCCTGGACGCGGGTGGGGATGTCGGCGGACAGTGACGCCCCGGAGGTGGTGGAGACGAGCAGGTCGATGGGCGCCTCCTTGTCGAGGGCCTGGTTGATGCCCGCACGCGTGGAGGCAGTGCCCACGAGGAGTGTCGTCACCAGGGTCACGCCGATGACGATGGCCGTTCCCGTGGAGGCCGTGCGGCGACGGTTGCGCAGGGAGTTCTCCCGTGCCATCCGCCCCACTGCGCCACCCGCGAGGCGTCCCAGCAGGTGGGTGACCACGGGCAGTGCCACGCCCGCCGTCATGAGCAGTCCGATCAGGCAGACGCCGCACCCGGCGAGCACCATGAGGACACCCGACCCGGACTGTGCGTCGCTGGTGTCCACGTGGAGGCCCATCCAGATGACGCCCCCGCCCAGCACCGCCAGGACCAGACCGATGACTGCGCGCACCCGCCCGGAGCGCCGGGCCGCAGTACCCGACTCGTCGACGGGTTGGAGGGCTGCCATGGGGGAGACGCGGGAGGCCGCGCGGGCGGCTCCCATCCCCAGCAGGACCGTCAGCAGGGTGCCCAACGCCCACACGCCGAGCATCGTCAGGGGATTGACCAGGGTGAGTCCGGCAACGTAGGAGTCCGCCAACCCGGCCGCCTCCAACCCCCACGCTCCCAGGAGGTAGGCGAGGACGACGCCGAGCAGGGAGGACAGCGCCCCCACCGTGAAGGACTCCTGGAGGAGGAGACGCCGCACCTGGCTGCGCGTCGCGCCGATGGTACGCAGGAGCGCCAGCTCACGGGTGCGCTGCTGGAGGACCACCTGGAAGGTGGAGGACACGACGATGGAGGCCACGAGGACCGCGATCAGAGGGAACGCCAGGAGCATTGCCGTCATCGTGCCCTGGCCGAGTTTCGCCTCGGACAGGTCCGCAGCCATGGCGTCGGAGGCGGTGCGCACCCGCACGTCCTGGTCGGAGCCGACCACCGTCTGGACGCTCTGCGCGAGGCTGGTCTGGACGTCGGAGGTCGGGGACTCCGACCCATCCGCCGAGGAGATCCTGAGGGCGGACTGCCACGGCTGGGGCGCCACTCGATGGAAACCCGCAGCGGTGAGGACGGCCCTGGGGGAGGAGCTGAGCGACTGCGTCGGCACGACCCCGCTCACTGTGAAGGTGAGCGTCTGGGTGGTGGGGGCGGTGTCCTCACCCCGGGTGACAGAGAGGTCTTGGACCAGGACATCGACAGGGTCCCCGACGCCGACCCCCAGCTGCTGCGCGGCGCCCTCGTCGATGAGGATCTGGTCATCGGCGGTGGGCAGGGCTCCCTGGGAGGGGACGGGAACCAGGAAGGGGGTGCTCGCCACGGGCTCGGCGTTGCGTTGGACGCGTGTGCCGTTGGCGGTGAGCTCCAGGTAGGAGGACTCGACGACCTGGACCGTGCCCACACCGGGTGAGCTCTGCAGCTGCGTGGCCAGGGCCTGGAAGTCAGGGGAGTCGGTGGCGTCGGGGGACTGGTCGACGTAGACGGCGACCCCGGTGTAGGAGTCGCGGATCGTGGCGGTCAGGGAGGCGGCGAGCCCCTGGGTGAAGATCAGGCAGACGAGGACGAAGGCCGTGGAGATCGCGACGGCGATCCCCGTGGCGACGTAGCGGCGCCCGTGCTGGCGGACGTTGGCCCGCAGGAGTCCGGTCATCGCCCGGCCTCCATGAGGGTGTGGGCGTCCGGGTGGTCGAGATCGGCCACGACGTGTCCGTCGCGCACGACGAGCACACGGTCCGCGGCGGCCGCGGAGGCCTGGTCGTGGGTGACCATGATGACGGACTGGCCGAGTTGGTCCACGGCCGTGCGCAACAGGGTGAGGACGTCGGCCGATGCGCGGGAGTCGAGGTTCCCGGTGGGTTCGTCGGCGACGATGACCGCGGGGTGCATGACCAGGGCGCGGGCGACGGCGACGCGCTGCTGCTGTCCTCCGGAGAGTTCCGCAGGGCGGTGGGTGAGGCGGTCGGAGAGACCCAGGGCGCTCACCACCTGGTCGAACCAGGCCTGGTCGGGGCGCCTGCCTGCGAGCCTGAGAGGCAGGAGGATGTTGGCGCGGGCGTCGAGGGTGGGCACCAGGTTGAAGCTCTGGAAGACGAAGCCGATGCGGTCCCGGCGCACGCGGGTCAGTTCGTCATCGGAGAGGCGGGTGAGGTCGGTCCCCTCGATCTCGATACTGCCGGAGGTGGCGGTGTCCAGACCGGCCAGGACATGGAGCATGGTCGACTTGCCGGAGCCCGAGGGCCCCATGATGGCGGTGAACTGACCCTGGAGGAAGTCGACGTCGACATTGCCGAGGGCGACGACCCGGGTCTGGTCCGAGCCGTAGACCTTCGACACCCCTCGCAGGGAGACGATGGCGAGAGGGGCACCGGGTGCGGGCGTGGCTCCGGGGGCGCCAGTCTGGGGGATGGTGGTGTGGGACATGTGAACTCCTTCTGACATGCTCCGATCCTCTCCCCTCCGGGCCTGTTCCAGACATGGGGGACATCCCTGAAAGGTCCCGGGTGGGGGCTCTCAGGGTGGTGAGCGGTCGAGGGGCGCGGGCGGCGAGGCCGCAGGGTGTGGGCCCGCCTCAGGCCAGGCGCAGTGCCCGGTACCGGTTCAGGGCCGCCCCCAGGTCCACCCGACGGGGGCGCACCAGGAAGGCGGGGTACTCCCGTGCGCCGAAGCGGGTGAGCCCGTCCAGGCCCTGCTCGCGCAGCAGGGCCTCGATGCGGTCCAGTCCCTCGCCCAGGGTGGTGTGCCCGTCGAAGACCTCCTCCAGCAGGCCGCGCATCGCCCAGGCGATGGCCTCGCTCTGGCCGGGATCCACGACCTGCTCCACATCTGAGATGTCCACCGTCTGGCGGTCGAGGACCACCTGGTCCAGGCCTTGTGCCTTCGTCTTGGGGCGTTCTGCGCCCCCGCGTGCACGCAGTGGCGTGCGTGCGCCGACCTCGTCGAAGCCCTGGATGTCGGAGCGCTGCCGGGGCATGGCGGCACAGACCTCGCGTGCGCGCGCGCTCACGTCCAGGCAGCGGTAGGTGTCCATCATGAGCACGCGGTCCGCGACGTCCAGGTAGTCCCCGGACCCGCCCATGACCAGCACCGTGGACACCCCGCGCTCGCGGGCGAGGCCCCCGATGCGGTCCACCAGTGGGGTGATCGGCTCCTTGTCGGCGTGCACCAGTTCGCGCATGCGCGCGTCACGGATCAGGAGGTTCGTCGCTGAGGTGTCCTCGTCGATGAGCAGCAGCTGGCTGCCCAGCTCCACGGCCTCCACCAGGGATGCGGCCTGGGAGGTGGACCCGGAGGCGTTCTCCGTGGAGAAGTGGGTCGTGTCGGCGCCCCCGGGGAGGTGGGTGATGAAGGCGGAGACATCCACCTCGCTCACGGCACGACCGTCCGCGGCGCGGATCTTCATCGCCTCAGGCACGGTGGCCACCAACTCGCGCCCGTCCCCGGGCACATGCGGGTAGACCCCACGCTGCAGGGCGCCCAACAGCGTGGACTTCCCGTGGTAGCCCCCACCCACGATGACGGTGACACCGGGCTCCAGGGCCATGCCGGTCACGGCCCCCGCATGGGGCAGGGTGAGCCGCTGGCGCAGGGTGTCGGGCGAGGCGAAGGGCACCGCCTCCTCCAGCGGCTTCTGCGAGATGCCGGAGCGTCGGGCCAGGACCGCGCCGTCGGCGACGAAGGCGATCCAGCCGCGCTGGGCGAGGGCCTCCTGCAGTGCCCGGTGGTCCTCGAGGGCATGGACGTGGCGGCGCAGTGCCTCCACCCGCTCTCCCGCATCCTCGGAGACGAAGTCGAAGGTGGCCATCACGGTGTCGGGCACGTCGAGGTCGAAGAGCCGGGCGGCGGCCCCGCCCTGGATCGTGCGCCCGTGGGCCGGCATGCGCACCTGGAATCGCACCTCCACCCGCTCAGGGTCCACGGTGCACGCCGAGCGCTGGAGGATCTCCTGACCCGCCCGGGCGATGTGGACGTCCCCGGAGGGGGCGTATGCGCCCAGTGCCTCGTGGAAGGCGCGCAGCAGGTAGTCGGCCACGGCGAGTCGCTGGTCCGGGGTGGCCAGGCAGTCCGCGGGCACCCCCATGCGGCGCGGGTCCGCCAAGGCCCGCAGGGACGAGGGTGGCGCGTAGGGGTCGGACTGGACCCGGTCGATGGCCAGGGAGAAATCACCGTAGTCCCAGTCACCCGTCACCGACTTGTAGGCCCCGTAGTTGCGACCGTCCAGGCGACGCAGGTCTGCGATGAGGTCCTGGTCGGAGCCGGAACGTCGCCTCAGGGGACGCTCCTGCCCGTGTCCGGTGTGGCTGTGGCGGGAGGGATCGGGACGTGGCGTCATGGGCCCGAGTCTAGGTCGAGCCCGGTGCGGGGGTGGCTTCCCTCCGGGTCCCTGGCGCCGCCGTGTGGACGAGGGCGCCGCCGCTCCTGCCGTGTGCGCGAGGGGTCCCGTGGTGCGCCGACGAGGGGCCACGCAGATGCACCGCTGCCCGACCGGGAACCCCGGTCGGGCAGCGCGTGGGCATGTGGGAGGAGGATCAGCTCCCGCTGTTGCTCGCGACGACGACGCCGAAGATCACGGCCACGATGAAGAAGGCCAGCAGCACTCCCCACAGGGCCACGGAGATGATCCCGAGGATCCGCCCGATCCGGGCGTTCTGGGTGACGTCGTCGGGCAGGCCCGCCTCCTGGCCCTGACGGACCAGGGATCCACCCCACACCCAGGCCACGATGCCGCCGATGATGGGGAGGATCTGGACGATGCCGAGGATCCCGAGGACCAGCACGATGGTGGAGTTCGAACGCAGGCGTTCCACCTCCACATAGGTCCCGACCCCGTAGGACTGCGTGAAGGTCCCCTGCTGGCCGTAGGCGGCCTGCGGTGCCTGTTCCCCGGCCTGTGCGTAGGCGCCGTCCTGGGGCGTCGCGTACCCACCGGACTGGGACCAGGAACCCTGCTGCGTGGAGGACTGCCCATAGGGGGCCTGGCCGTAGGGATTCGGTGCCTGGGGGGCCTGCCCGTAAGGTGCCTGTCCCTGGGTCGGCGGAATCGGCTGCTGAGAGGACCACCCGGGTTGCTGGCCCGGCTGCTGGCCGCCGGG
>JAKECL010000138.1 GCA_030460725.1 Propionibacterium sp. | reverse complement strand
CTCGCGAAGTCCGTCCTGTTTCGCGGCGAAGTCCGTCCTGTTGCGCGGCGAAGTCCGTTGTGGTCGGTGGGTGGCCATCGTCGCGAGGCCGCTTCGCCGAGGCATTGCCTCACACGGTCGCGGAGCCGGGACTCGGGCATGTGCCGCGGTCCGGCGCTCCGGCACGCTGCGTCGCGCGCGATGTGGCACCCATGTGTGGCACCCCAAGGACAGGTCGAGTTGCGAGGGGATGCCCCAGAAGATATCTTGACATCGAGAGATCAGCTGTGCCGGCAGTGCGGCCGACGCGACGACCCCGTCCGACAGGAGGACACATGTCCACGCTCGACACCTTCGGCGCCCGCTCCACCCTTGACGTGGGAGGACGGACCTACACCATCCACCGACTCGATGCGGTTGAAGGCCTCGACCGTCTGCCCTACTCCCTGAAGGTGCTGGCGGAGAATCTCCTGCGTACCGAGGACGGGGCGAATGTCACCGCCGCCCAGGTCCGCGCACTCGCCGCCTGGGACCCCACGGCGGAACCTGAGACGGAGATCCAGTTCACCCCCGCACGCGTCGTCATGCAGGACTTCACAGGTGTGCCCTGCATCGTGGACCTGGCGACCATGCGTGAGGCGGTGGCGAACCTGGGGGGCGATGCCACCCGCATCAACCCACTGGCACCAGCGGAGATGGTCATCGACCACTCCGTCCAGATCGACGTCTTCGGTACCCCCGACGCCTTCGAGCGTAATGTTGACCGCGAGTACGAACGCAATGGGGAGCGCTACCAGTTCCTGCGCTGGGGCCAGGGTGCTTTCGAGAACTTCCGGGTCGTGCCCCCGGGGACCGGCATCGTCCACCAGGTGAACATCGAGTACTTGGCGCGCACCGTCTTCACCAACGACCTCGAGGACGGCACACAGGTCGCCTACCCGGACACCTGCGTGGGTACCGACTCCCACACCACCATGGTCAACGGTCTGGGCGTGTTGGGGTGGGGTGTGGGCGGTATCGAGGCTGAAGCCGCCATGCTCGGCCAGCCGGTGTCCATGCTGATCCCCCGTGTCGTCGGCTTCAAGCTGTCCGGGGCCATCCCCGCGGGGGCCACGGCCACCGACGTCGTCCTCACGATCACCCAGATGCTGCGCCGCCACGGTGTGGTCGGCAAGTTCGTGGAGTTCTACGGCGAGGGCGTGGGAGCGGTCCCGCTGGCCAACCGCGCAACCATCGGGAACATGTCGCCGGAGTTCGGCTCCACCGCCGCCATCTTCCCCATCGACGACGTGACCCTGGACTACCTTCGACTGACTGGTCGTGACGAGGAACGCGTGGCGCTGGTCGAGGCCTATGCCAAGGAGCAGGGTCTGTGGCACGACCCGGCACATGAGCCCGTCTTCTCGGAGTACCTGGAACTGGATCTCTCCACCGTCGTCCCCTCCATTGCCGGCCCCAAGCGGCCCCAGGACCGCATCGAGCTCTCTTCCTCCAAGCCGGCCTTCCGCGAGGCCGTCATGGACTACGTCGACGAGAGCGGGAACGAGCGCGCCTCCGAGCTCGACGAGGCACTGGAGGGCACCTTCCCGGCCTCGGATCCGGTGGAGGGCGACATCTCCGACACCAATGGCGCCCCCGCTGCGCACGCGACCCTGGACGACGGGAGGCCTCACCGCATCGTGCCCGTCACCCTGGAGGACGGGACCCACACACGTCTGGACCACGGGGACGTGGCCATCGCCTCCATCACCTCCTGCACGAACACCTCCAACCCGTCCGTCATGCTGGCCGCGGGTCTCCTGGCCCGCAATGCGGTGCGCCGAGGTCTGCGCACGAAGCCCTGGGTGAAGACGTCACTGGCCCCGGGGTCCAAGGTGGTGACGAACTACTTCGAGAAGGCGGGTCTGTGGGGTGACCTCGACGCCCTGGGGTTCAACCTGGTGGGCTACGGATGCACCACGTGCATCGGGAACTCCGGCCCCTTGCCCGAGCCGGTCTCGCGCGCGGTCAACGACCACGACCTGGCGGTCGTCTCGGTCCTGTCGGGCAACCGCAACTTCGAGGGACGCATCAACCCCGACGTCAAGATGAACTACCTGGCCTCCCCACCCCTGGTGATCGCCTACGCCCTGGCGGGGACCATGGATCACGACTTCGCGACCGAGCCCCTGGGAAAGGACCCGGAGGGACGGCCCGTCTATCTGGCCGACATCTGGCCCGATGCCGAGGAGGTCCAGGCCACCATCGACGCCTCCGTGGACCGCGAGATGTTCGAACGTGACTACGCCGACGTGTTTGCCGGGGACGAGCGGTGGCTCGGCCTGCAGACCCCGGAGGGCGATGTCTTCGCCTGGGATGAGGACTCGACCTACGTACGTCGGGCCCCCTACTTCGACGGGATGCCGGCCGAGCCGGAGCCCGTGGACGACATCCGTGGAGCCAGAGTGCTGCTCAAGCTCGGCGACTCGGTGACCACGGACCACATCTCCCCGGCCGGCTCGTTCAAGCCGGACACTCCCGCAGGGCGCTACCTGGTGGAGCACGGGGTGGAACGTCGTGACTTCAACTCCTACGGCTCCAGGCGCGGCAACCACGAGGTCATGATCCGTGGCACCTTCGCCAACATCCGCATCCGCAACGAGATCGTGCCCGGCGTCGAGGGGGGCTTCACCCGGGACTTCACCCAGGAGGATGCTCCCGTGGTCGCGGTCTATGACGCAGCGCAGAGCTACCTGGACCGCGGTGTCCCGCTGGTGGTGCTCGGAGGCAAGGAATACGGTTCCGGTTCCTCGCGCGACTGGGCTGCGAAGGGAACCTCGCTGTTGGGCGTGCGTGCAGTCATCACGGAGAGCTTCGAGCGCATCCACCGCTCCAACCTCATCGGCATGGGAGTGCTCCCCCTCCAGTTCCCCGAGGGGGAGACGAGGGACTCCCTGGGCCTGGACGGCACGGAGGTCTTCGACATCACGGGCGTCACCGCCCTGAATGCGGGCACCACTCCGCGCACGGTCCATGTGCGGGCCACCCGCGGCGACGGGACCACGGTCGAGTTCGAGGCAGTGGTGCGCATCGACACGCCCGGAGAGGCCGACTACTACCGCAACGGTGGGATCCTGCAGTACGTCCTGCGACAACTGGTCGCACAGGGCTGAGAGATACCGACCAATGGGGTGCGCCGCCTCCTGCAGGGGAGGCGGCACACCCATGTCGACACGAGGGAGATGGAGCCTGTCGCGCGAGCCGGTTCCCTCAGCCGCGAGATGATCCTCCGGTGCACGGACGGCGGGGGGAGAGACGGCCGCGGCCGCTGACGCTGAGCCGGCGATAGGTGATGCCGTGTCCCAACCACTCCGAGCTCGCGTCCCCGAAACTGATGGGGGGCGAGCCGGGTGCGAAGAGCCGTTTGCCCTGTCCCAGGACGACCGGAAAGATGAGGATCCGGTACTCGTCGACCAGGCCTTCACGCTGGAGGGCTGAGACCACCTGCCAGGACCCGTGGACCTGGAGCTCGCCGTCTCCCGAGGCGCGCAGCTCGCGGACCAGATCGGTGGGGGAGGTCGCCCTCACACAGGTGTTCTCCCAGGTGGATGCGGAGGTTGTGGCCGAGACGACGTACTTGGGTGCGGCGGACAGTGCGTCCGCAGCGGCATTGTTGCCGGACTGGGAATCCGTCCAGTAGGGATGCATGATGTCGTGGGTGCGCCTGCCCAGGAGCACCGAGTCGGCCCTCTCGAACCACCGGTCGATGACGTCGCCCCATTCCGGATGGCGCACGAAGGGCAGGATCCAGCCCCCGGCGGTGAAACCGTCCTCCGTGTCCTCCTCGGCGGAGCCAGGACCCTGGACCACCCCGTCGAGCGTCATGTACTCATGGATGACGATCCGCATTCCCCGACCCCCGCCCCGCTCGACCAGTCTCCGACCCGACCGGTGCCGGCCTGGATGTGACATCCATCATATCCGAGGTCGGCGCACAGGTGGGAGGAGCGCTGTCCCGGCCCACGCGGTCGCCCCGGACGGAAGCCCCGGACGGTCGACGCGAAGGGTGGTCCCGGTGTCAGGCGTTCTCGATGACGACCTCGGTTCCGCCATCGGTGCGCAGACCCCACACCTCGCCGTAGAATCCGAGCTCGGTCGCCCAGGCAACCTTGATGGACCCGGCCTTGCGGAACCCGTGGCCCTCGCCGGGGAACGTCACCATCGCGACCTTCCTCCCGGAGTCGCGCAGGGCATCGTGGAGGCGACGTGTCTGGGAGGGCGGGACGACACGGTCATCCTCGCCCTGGAGGAGCAGCAGAGGCGCGGAGATGTCCTCGAGGTGGTCGATGGGGGAGCGCTCCTCCCACACCGGTTCGGAGAGGTCGGAGGATCCCAGGAGCCGGAAGGCGTAGTGGGACTCGAACTTGTGGGTCTCGCGGACCAGGGAACGCAGGTCCGACACCCCGTAGACACTGGTCGCGGCGGAGAAGACGTCGGTGGTCTCCAGAGCACGCAGCACGGTCAGTCCACCGGCGGAGGCCCCTCGGATCGCCACGCGGGAAGGATCCACCAATCCACGGGAGATGAGGTTGCCTGCTCCACTGGCGCAGTCGGCGACGTCCATGACGCCCCACTGACCGTTCAACTGCTCACGGTAGGCACGCCCCGATCCGGTGGAACCGCGGTAGTTGACGTCCAGCACGGCGAAACCACGTGTCGTCCAGAACTGGTGGGAGACGTCGAAACCGGGACGTGCGGCGGAGGTCGGACCCCCGTGGACATTGACGATCAGCGGAGGCAGATCCCCCTGTGGAGCGCGGAAGCTGGCATTGACGGGCGGGTAGAAGAACCCGTGGGCCGTAGCTCCGTCCGGGGTCTCCCACGACAACAGCTGTGCGCTGGAGACCATGTCGGGTGCGACCTCGGCCTCGGTGGAGGGGCGCGCCACACGGGTGACGCCGTCCTTCACCTCCACGATTGCCGGGGCATGGGTGGGGGAGTCCGCCAGCAGGACGACGCGGCCCTCGGTGGCTGCGACATTGCCGATGGGCCACCAGCCCGTCGCCCACTCCTCCTCCAGTCCGTTGTCCAACCGCACCGTGCCCAGGTGCCAGGTGTGGTCCTCGGCCCAGGAACAGATGAGGTGGTCGTGGTCGAAGTTGTCGTAGGAGTGCAGGCCCAGACGCCAGTGCGGATGGGAGAAGGCCTGGCGTCCCGGGTGCAGTGCGCGGGTGCGCAGGCGCGAGGTCCACGCATCTGCGTCCTCACCGTCGCGCCACGCAAACCCCTCGGTCCGGTACAGATTGGCCCACCCCGTGGAGTCGTCGACGTGGATGAGGTCGCCGTCCAGGGTCCACCGCGGCTCGTAGACGCACACCCCCGGGTCGTCCACCAGGGTGAGACTCGTGCGCAGCTCGCCGGCGAAACCCAGCGCCGCCACGTGCAACTGGGAGCGGGTCCACGGCATGTCCGGATGGTTCCAGGTCAACCACGCCAGCTTGGTCCCGTCAGGGGACACTGACGGAGCCTCGACGAAGTCCGTGCCCGAGAAGACCGTCGTGATCGCGGAGGCGTCGCGGCCGGCCATGCCGTCCAGGGGGATGGCGACCAGGGAGTTCGTGGGCTCCCCCGGGCCACTGTGGTCCTCGGCGACTGCATAGACGATGCCGCGGACCTCATCGATCTCGAAGTCCCCGAATCGCACCTTCGACAGAGGGGTCAGGGGCACCAGTCCGCGGCTCGGGGCGCGGGTGTCGAAGCGGTAGACACGGTCGTCGAACCCGTCGGAGAAGATGATCAGTCCGCCCAGCACGGCATAGGCGCGACCTCCGTACTCATGGATCCGGGTGCGCACGTCCACCAGGCGGACCCCGTCCAGCAGGGGAAGGACCTCGGAGGTCTGCCCCAATGCGTCGCGGCACAGGAGCACCCCGCGTCCGTCCTCCTTGGGGTGACCTTCCACCCAGTACGTGTCCGCGCCGTCGACACGGACCTGGGAGAGGGTCACGCTTCGAGCCGTGAAGGACTCACCCGTGACGGGCGAGTCCCACTCTCCGTAGGGGGCGACTGCTGGGGACATGGAGCACCTCTTCGGATCCGGGAACGTTCCGGCGTGCGGTGCACGCCGCTGCCTTGATCCTAGTCGTGCCGCCACCGG
>JAKECL010000137.1 GCA_030460725.1 Propionibacterium sp. | reverse complement strand
GACCAGACCGTGCAGGGCGGAGAGGCCGGCCAGCGCGGGGATCCCGACCATGATCACAGGGACCTTGGCACGTTTGGCCACGAGCATGACGATGGGGATCAGCAGGACGACCCCGACCTCGAAGAAGAGGGGGATTCCGATGATGAAGGCAGCCGCCGCCATGGCCCATGGCAGCCTCTTGGCGGGGGTGGCGGAGATGATGGTGTCCACGATCTCGTCCGCCGCACCCGATTCGGTGAGGAACTTCCCGATCACGGCGCCCAGCGCGATGAGGACGCCCACCCCACCCAGGGTCGAGCCGACTCCGGAGGAGAAGGCGGTGAAGGCGTTCTCGAACCCCATGTTCGCGGCCACCGCCATCACGCCGGAGCCGAGCATGAGGGCGAAGAAGGGATGCACCTTGGCCCAGACGATGAGGACCACGATCAGCAGGATCGAGACGACGGCGGCGATCACCAGTTGGGTGGTGCCCGCGGTCGGGGTGGGTGCGTCATCGGCCATCGGGACCAATGCGGACAGGACACTGTGGATGCCAGCAGGGGGATGGGACATCCCCGCGAGCCCAGGAAGACTCATGTCGCCCCTCCCCGGACCAGGTTGCATCGAGATGTGTGGTTCATGTCGATCCCCCTTCTTCCCTGCCCGCCGCGACTTCCGTGTCGCGACGAGGGCTCCATGGTGCAGGTCCCCGGGCCCGGGGATCCGCTTCGGATGGGCAGCAATGGTGGCACCGGTGCTCCCACCCGGATCTCAGCGTTCGGCGACCACGTCCCGGTAGGTCTCCTCGAAGCGGGTGCGCAGGTCGCGGTAGTAGGGCTGCTGCACGGGGTCGGGCTGCAGGGTGGCGGACTCGGGGACGACGGCGCGCTGGCCCCCGGGGTCCAGCACCGTCAGGGCCATGACCGCCGTTCCCCGCATGGTCACCCGGCTGACGTCGACGACGTGGACGGGGAAGCCGAGTGCCTGTACGACGACCTCCATGGTTGCCGGGTAGTGCTGGGTGACGCCTCCCGAGGCAATGACCTGGGAGATGTCCGGATTGACGGCGTGCAGCTGCTCGAAGATCCTCCCGTAGGAAATGGCGACGCCCTCGACGGCCCCCCGCCACAGGTCCACGGCACCGGTGGAGGATGAGACGCCCGTCAGGACTGCCCGCGCATTGCCGGCCCAGCCCGTGGCTCGTTCCCCAGTGAGGAAGGGGAGGACCAGCGGGATTCCGGGAACGGGGTTTCCGCGCAGGGCGACATCCAGCACCCGGGGTTCCACGGGCGCCAACGTCGACTCCAGCCACGTCATGACCCGCCCGACGTCGTTGAGCGCCCCGCCCACAATGGACTCCGTGGCAGAGACACGATAGGCCCACAGCCCCGTGGGCAGGACGTCAGGTGTGCCCTCGACGATGACGCGCATGGCACCGGAGGTGGCGGCGGACAGGGCGACCGTGCCCGCGTCGGTGGCGCCCACCCCCAGGTTGGAGGCGTAGCCGTCGGGGATGGCGGGGAACCACAGGGCGTCGGCCAGGGCGGGCCAGAGGCGGGCGGCGTCGGACGAGGGCGACGTGAGCGGCGTGTCGGGGTCGACGATCTGCGCGAACTGCTCGCGTGAGGTCCCGGTAACCGCCAGGAGTGCGGCATCAAGATCCCCGGTGTGCCGGTTGAGCATGCCCGTCCAGGCCATGGTGGAAGTGGCTGCCGCCTCGATCCCCGCCAGGTGGGACCACACGTACTCCCCCAACGACACGAAGCGGGCGGTGCGCCCCATGACCTCGGGACACGTGCGCGCCAACCACAGCAGGCGCGGGGCGTGGTAGCTGGTGTGGAGTCTGGCCCCCACAGCCTGGTGGACGTCGCCCTCGTCCACTTCGGCGCGCAGCTGGGCCAGCTGCGGGGCGGACCGCGAGTCGGCATAGGTGATGCAGGGGGTCAGGGCCTCCCCGCGTGCATCCACGCAGACCAGGGACGAGGCGAAGGTGTCCATCGCGACACCTCGCACCCTCCCCGGTTCGATGGCGTCGAGAACCCGGGTGAGGATGTCAGCAACCTCGCCAGTCACGGCATCGGCGTCGATCTCCGCAGTTCCGTCCGCGCCCTCACGGAACTGGTGGGCAGCCTTCGCCGTGCGCTTCCTGATCGGGCGAGCCAGTGCGTCATAGAGGCAGGCGCGGCTGGATGTGGACCCGATGTCGACGGCCACCACCAAGGGCTCAAGCGCCTCGTCCAGGGGGACCGTACGCGCCTGGGGCGCGTCAGCACGAGGTGGCGAGGGTGGAGACATCGTCGTTCCGGTCATCTGGGCCTCCTGCCTGTCAGCCTACGGGCACGCCGGGTGCTTGGGAAGGCGCAGGAAGAGGGGAGACGCGCACCGTTGGTCCTGCGCGTCACCGATGCCTCGTCGGGGAAGCACCGTGCGCCTGCGGGACTGGTCCACGGATCGTGCCGGCGGCGCATGCCCACCACCCCCGGGCCTAGCGTGGCCCTGTCCCACCCACACACGATGAGAAAACGGACGAGAGAGCACATGCACCTGAGAACCAGACGCATCCTGACCGCCACCACCGCACTGGCACTGACCACCCTGGCCATCACCCCCGCGCTCGCCGAGGATCCGGCGGGCGAACCCTCGCGCGGGCAGACGCCGCCGGTCACCACACCGGAGACGACCCCCCAGAGTGGGCAAGGAGCCGCGAGCACCGACGCAAGCTCGACCGAGCCCCCTGCCCCCCAGGAGACATCCTCCGAGAACTCCTCGACGCCTCCTGTGCAGACCTCCCCCAGGTCGGCCGCCGCCACTGAGGTCACCCTCAATCTCTACAACATGACCGACTTCCACGGCCACATCGAACAGGCCACCAAGGACGGCAAGGCGGGGAGTCCGGTCACCGAGGCAGGCGCCGCCTCCATCGCCTGCTGGGTGGGCCAGAAGAGGGCATCCGATGCTGACGCCACCTTCGTCCTGCTGGGTGACAACATCGGCGCCTCGCCCTACACCTCCGGCATCCTCTACGACAATCCGACGATCGCGGCCCTCAACCTCATGCACCCCCTGGCCTCGACACTGGGCAACCATGAGCTGGACCTGGGCATCAAGGAGTTCGAGAAGCGCGTCACGGGCGGGACGATCAAGGACACCACCACGGACTACGTGGCTCCGACCTTCCCCTACATGGCCGCCAATGTCACCGGCACGACAGCCCTGAAGGATCCCGGCTACCAGATCTGGACCTCCGGCTCCGGGGTGAGGGTCGCCTTCATCTCCAGCATCGCCCAGGACGTGCCGCTCAAGCTCATGCCGGGTGCTGCCGACGGTCTGACCTTCAACGACCCGATCTCCACGACGAACACCCTGGCCAAGCAGCTCAAGGAGTCGGATGCGGCCGACGTCGTGGTCGCCATGATCGACGACGACGCAAAGAACACCGCGCCCAAGATGGGCAGGTACGTCGACGGCCTCATGGGTGGGGACACCCACGTCCCCTACGACCTCGACCAGGTCACCGGCGCGGAGGGCAACACCCTCTCCGCCACGGCCTCCGGGGCCTTCGGTGACGCGGTCTCCAACCTCCAGATCACCTATGACACGGTCTCGAAGAAGGTCACCACCTCATCCGTGGAGATCACCAAGGCCCCCCAGATCGCAGACTGCGGGCAGGACGCGGCGGTCAAGGAGGTCGTCGACACGGCCGTCACCCAGGCCGATGTCGCAGGTTCGCGGGTCGTCGCCTCGGGCATCCAGGGCGAGTTCCACCGAGGCGTCTTCACCGATGACAAGGGTGTGACGACCCCCGGGTCCAATCGCGGCACCGAGTCCACCCTGGGTGACCTGATCGCCGACGCCATGCGCGCCCAGGTGAAGGTGGCGGGTCAGCCCGTGGACATCGGACTGATCAATGCCGGCGGCATCCGTGCTGACCTGGTCCCCACGGACGGTTCCCTCACCTACAAGGGCACCTTCGCGCCGATGCCCTTCTCCAACCAGCTCGGTTACGTCACGATCACCGGCGCCGACTTCAAGGAGGCGCTGGAACAGCAGTGGAAGGAGCTCTCCACCCAGAACTCCCGCCCGATGCTCAAGCTCGGCATCTCCTCCAACGTTTCCTACACCTACGACTGGACCCGTGCGGCCGGTGACAGGGTCACCTCCGTCACCATCAGCGGCGCACCGCTGGACCTCCACCGCACCTACACCATCGGCTCCGTCACCTTCCTGCTGCACGGCGGGGATGACTTCAAGGCTCTGACCTGGGGCAGCGACGTCACGGACCTGGGCTTCCTGGACCGCGACCAGTTCAACGAGTACCTCGCAGAGAACTCCTCCGTGATCGCCCCGCGCACCCTGAAGGCCTCCGTGGGCATCAGCGCACCCTCCCAGTTCCAGGTCGTCACCCAGGACGTCGTGGCCCAGTGCGGTGCGGAGCTCGGCGTGAGTGAGCCCAGCACCTCCTTCGACGTCGCCCTGCGCGGACTCTCCTTCACGGAGGGTGCCGGCAAGGCACAGACCGCCAAGGTCTCCGTCGGGAACGCCTCCGGCGAGGCATCGGTGGACAATGCGATCACCGACGTCCCCGTGGTCTCCACCGACGGCGCAGGACAGGCCACCGTACACATCGACGCCTCGCAACTGGAGGCAGGCACCCACGCCGTCAGCGTGTCCACCGACCTCGGGACGCTGGTTTCACCCGGAGCAGGCGTGGAGGTCGAGGTGTCGGTGGCACAGTGCGCAGAACCAGCACCCGTCACGCCGGTTGCTCCCGCCACGCCGAACCCCGATGCCCTGGCGAAGACCGGATCGGACGCCGGGAGTGTGTGGGTCCTGGCGGGCGTGCTCCTGCTGGGTGGGGCCGCCGCCACCGTGTCCGGACGGCGCGCTCACTCCCACAAGTGAGCCTGACACCGCGCCCGCACGGCGCATCCCGGCGATGACCCACACTCGTGGGTGATTCCCGGGCAGGGGGCGGGCTGGTTGTGATTCCTGCCGGCCCCCTGCCCTGTTGGGTTGTCCATCCCTGCGTGCAGCCCCTGCCCCGTGGCACAGGGCACCCGGCGCCGCCCTCGTGGACGCAGATGCCCTCGCCATGGGCGAAGATGTCTCCCATGGGGGAAGAGGCCGTGGAGCTGCGGGAGTCGCGCAAGCAGCGCGGCGCCTTCTTCACACCCGACCCCATCGCACGCTTCATCGCCCGCTGGGCCGTGCGCTCACCGCGCGACACGGTGTTGGAACCCTCCACGGGCGAGGCCGTCTTCCTGCTCCGGGCCGGGGACGCGGTGCGCGACCTGGGAGGTGAGGTCCTCCCAGGACAGCTCAGTGGCACCGACATCCATGCCGACTCGGTGGAGCGCGCACGTCGCTTCCTGGCGACGGCCGGCATCGAGGCGGACCTGAGGACCGGGGACTTCTTCGACCTGTGCCCCGCCCACCCCGTGGACGCGGTCATCGGGAATCCGCCCTACATCCGCTACCAGGACTTCACCGGCCCCGCGCGTGTACGTGCGCGCGAGGCCGCCTTCCGCGCGGGCGTCCGGCTGAGTGCGCTGGCCTCCTCCTGGGCGGCATTCACGGTGCACGCCTCCACCTTGCTGGCCCCCGGGGGGCGCATGGGCCTGGTGCTGCCCGCGGAGCTGCTGAGCGTGAACTATGCGGCTCCTGTGCGCGCCTACCTGCTCTCCCATTTCTCCGACGTCCGCCTGGTGCTCTTCTCCGAACGCGTCTTCCCCGGCGTCCAGGAGGAGGTCGTGCTTCTCCTGGCCGAGGGCTACCACCCGCAGGGCCCGGGCACCGACCACTTCGACCTGGTACAGGTGGCGGATGCGCAGCAGCTGGCCTCGGGCATCGCCTACCGCAGTTGGGCCCCACCCAGTCCCGCCGACAAGTGGACCACCGCACTCGCCCTGTCCCCGGCCTTCGCGGAGGTCACGTCTGCTCCTTCCTCCTCCCGCTTGGGTGAGTGGGGGCGCCTGGCGCTGGGGGCCGTCACCGGCAGCAACCGCTTCTTCGCACTCAGCCCCCAGCGTGCCCGCGAACTGGGCCTGGCACGCCGCGACGTGGTGGCGCTGTGCCCACCGGGCTCACGCCACCTGCGCGCTCTGCGCCTGACGAGGGCGGACCTGCGCCACCTGGGTGACCAGGGTTCCCCCA
>JAKECL010000136.1 GCA_030460725.1 Propionibacterium sp. | reverse complement strand
CCGGAAGGAACACGTATGGACTCCTCCTCACTCGTCACGACGGTCATCCTGGCACTGGTCGTGCTCTTCGTCATTGTCGTCATCGCCCGTGCCATCCAGGTCGTGCCCCAGTCCCGAGCCCTCGTCATCGAACGTCTGGGCAAGTTCCACTCCGTCATGTTCGCGGGTCTGCACCTCGTGATCCCGTTCGTCGACCGCATCGCATCGCGGGTGGACCTGCGCGAGCAGGTCACCAGCTTCCCGCCCCAGCCCGTCATCACGGCCGACAACGTCGTGGTGTCCATCGACTCCGTGATCTACTACCAGGTCAACGACCCGATGCACGCCACCTACGAGATCGCCAACTTCATCCAGGCCATCGAACAGCTCACCGTCACCACGCTGAGGAACGTCATCGGCTCCATGGACCTGGAGCAGACGCTCACCAGCCGCGACCAGATCAACGGCCAGCTGCGCGGCGTCCTCGACGAGGCGACCGGTCGGTGGGGCATCCGCGTGAACCGCGTGGAACTCAAGGCCATCGATCCGCCACCCACCATCCAGCAGGCGATGGAGCAGCAGCTGCGCGCCGAGCGTGACAAGCGCGCGGCAATCCTCCAGGCCGAGGGCGTGCGCCAGTCCCAGATCCTCCAGGCGGAGGGTGAGAAGCAGTCCCAGATCCTGCGAGCCGAAGGTGCGGCACAGGCCGCCGTCACCCGCGCCAAGGGCGATGCAGAGGCCATCGAGACGGTGTTCGGGGCCATCCACGAGGGCAACCCGACACCTGACCTGCTCAGCTACCAGTACCTGCAGACACTGCCCCAGATCGCCCAGGGCAATGCCTCGAAGATCTGGGTCGTCCCCACCGAGCTCACCGCCGCGCTGAACTCGATCTCCCAGGGCTTCGGCGTCGGCGCGCAGGCCGAGGGGAACACCACCGACAACACGGGCACGACGACACCGGGCATCTGAGCAGCCCGGAACCGGACAACCATCGAGCGCGCCCCGGGGTCGGTACCCACCACCGCGGGGCGTCGCCCTCGTCCACAGGAAGGAAGGGGCCCACCATGGACCGTCAGCAGGAACGCGTCCTCCAGGAGATCGCCGAACGAGGCATCCGCTTCATCCGCCTCTGGTTCACGGATGTCGCCGGGGTGCTGAAGTCCGTGGCGATTGATCCGGGAGAGTTGGAGGATGCCTTCAGCGAGGGCATCGGCTTCGACGGCTCCGCCATCGAGGGACTCACCCGTGTCCACGAGTCGGACATGCTGCTGCTGCCCGATGCCTCCACCTTCCAGGTGCTCCCCTGGCGCGGTGTGGACGACCAGGTGGCGCGGATGTTCTGCGATGTGCTGACCCCCGACGGCAAGCAGGCCCGCTCCGATCCCCGCGGCGCCCTGGAGCGCACGGTTGAGCGCGCCCGCGACATGGGTTTCACCGTCATGGTCCACCCCGAGATTGAGTTCTACCTGCTGCGCAAGCCCGTCACGGTGGACCACATGGTCCCCATCGACAATGCGGGCTACTTCGACCACGTGGCACGGGGGGACTCCAACGACTTCCGCCGTCGCGCAGTGCGGATGCTGGAGGACATGGGCATCTCCGTGGAGTTCTCCCACCACGAGGGCGGGCCCGGCCAGAACGAGATCGACCTGCGGGCGGTGGACGCCGTGACCGCGGCGGACAACATCATGACCGCGCGCACCGTCATCGAGGAGGTGGCGCTGCGCGAGGACATGGTCGCCTCCTTCATGCCCAAGCCCTTCATCGACCAGCCCGGTTCCGGGATGCACACCCACATCTCCCTGTTCGAGGCGGAGTCCAACGCCTTCTACGATCCCTCCGGCGAGTACCAGCTCTCCGTCACCGGGCGCCACTTCATCGCGGGCCTGCTGGCCCACGCACGTGAGGTGTGTGCGGTCACCAACCAGTACGTGAACTCCTACAAGCGTCTGTGGGGCGGGGGCGAGGCACCCAGTTTCGTGTGCTGGGGTCACAACAACCGCTCGGCGCTGGTGAGGGTGCCGCTGTACAAGCCCACGAAGAAGCAGTCCGCGCGCATCGAGTACCGCGGCATCGATCCTGCGGTGAACCCCTACCTGGGTCTCGCGGTGCTGGTGGCTGCAGGTCTGGACGGTGTCGAACAGCGCCTGGACCTGGTTCCCGAGGCCGAGGACAACGTCTGGGACCTCTCCGAGCGCGAACGTCAGGTGCTGGGAATCGAGTCCCTGCCCACCTCGCTGAAGTCCGCGGTCGGACTGATGCGGGGTTCCGACCTCGTTGCGCGCACACTGGGCGAGGAGGTCTTCGACTACGTCCTGCGCAACAAGGAGAACGAGTGGCGGGAGTACCGCAACCAGATCACCCCGCAGGAGATCCGACAGTTCCTCAAGGTCAACTGATGTCTCCCGAGCCCCGGCCCACCGCTGCCGTGCTGCGCTCGGGAGGATTCGTGGAGCCGGAGCGGGCGCTCGCCCTGCTCGCCGACCTGCCCGGGGACCACGGTCACTGGCTGGAGCTGTTCTCCCGCTGTGCGGACCCCGACCTGGCGCTGCTTCAGGCCGTGCGGCTGGGCGAGTCCGACGCGTCGGTGCTCCCCGGGCTGTGCGAGGGCGAGGAGGGTCGCCTGGAACGCCTGGTGGCCGTGCTCGGGGTGAGCCGGGCGCTCGGTGACCTGCTGGTCGCGCACCCCTCTCGCCTGCCCGGGGTGTGGACGGATCCAGGGGACGTGCGTGACCTGCTCATGCGTTCGGTCGGGGCAGACCCGGATGCACAACTCCCTGTGGCGGCACCGGGGGCAGGCGCTGATGACATGCGTCGCGCCTACCGGCAGGCCCTTCTGGCAGTGGTGGCCGACGATGTCACCTCCACCGATCCTGTGGCGCTGATGCCGCAGGTGGGGGAGCGGCTCTCCGACCTCGCAGATGCCGCACTGGATGCATCCCTGGCCCTGGCTCGCCGGGACATCGACCCCGATGGACGGGTACGGGTGGCAGTCATTGCCATGGGCAAGACCGGCGCCCGGGAACTCAACTACATCTCCGATGTCGACGTGGTCCACGTGGCGGAGCCCGGGCCCGGTCCGGGTGTGGAGGAACGCGAGGTCGTGGAGATCGGAACCCGTCTGGCCGCCCTGACGGCGCAGGGGTGCTCCGGTGCGGGTTCCGAACAGCCATTGTGGAGCGTGGACACGGCCCTGCGCCCGGAGGGACGCGACGGGGCACTGGTGCGCACCGTTGAGTCCTACACCGCCTACTACACGAAGTGGGCCCAGACCTGGGAGTACCAGGCCCTCCTGAAGGCGCGTGCCTGCGCCGGAGACCCGGAGCTGGGACGTGCCTTCGAGGAGGCAGTGGCACCCTTCGTGTGGAGCGCAGCAGGGAGGCAGGGCTTCGTGGAGAATGCGCGTGCCATGCGAACGCGGGTCGAGCACAACATCCCGCGGCACGAGGCTGCACGTGAACTCAAGCTCGGACGGGGCGGCCTGCGCGACGTGGAGTTCACCGTCCAGTTGCTGCAACTGGTCCACGGGCGCACCGACGAGACGCTGCGGGTGCGTGACACCGTCTCGGCCATCGGGGCGCTCACCGAGGGCGGATATGTGGGACGCGCCCAGGGAGGGGAGCTCACCACCTGCTACTGCTTCCTGCGCAGCGTGGAGCACCGCACCCAACTGCTGCGCATGCGGCGCACGCACCTGGTGCCCTCCGACCCCCATGACCTGCGCACCATCGCCCGGTCGGTGGATCCCCTCCGCCTTCCCTCGGGCGAGGCACTGGCTGTGGAGCTCGACCGCGTGCGCCACCGCGTACGCACGCTCCACGAGGACGTCTACTACCAACCCATCGTTGCAGCCACCGCCCAACTGAGCCCCGACGAGGCGGCCCTGGACCACGACGCGGCCCGTGCCCGACTGGCCGCCATCGGCTACATCGATCCCCACGGGGCCCTGGCACACATCGCGGCGCTCACGGCCGGGACCTCGCGGCGAGCCACCATCCAGCGTCACCTGCTGCCCGTCATCATCTCCTGGTTGGCCGACGGAGCCGACCCTGACATGGGGCTGGCCAGCTTCCGCACCCTGTCGGAACAGATCGGGGACTCCCACTGGTACCTCGCCCTCTTGCGCGACTCGGGGGTCGCCGCGGCGCGCCTGTGCCGGATGCTGCCGAACTCGCGGTGGATTGCCGACGCGCTGTCCAACCGCCCTGAAGCCATCTCCTGGTTGGATGACGACGCGTTGCTTCGGCCCCTGGACCCGGCCCGTCTGGACGCGGAGGTGACCTCCCTGGTGGGGCGTCACCCCGATGCGGACACCGCCGCCCTGCGGGTGCGCGCTGTGCGCTCCCGGGAGGTCACCCGTGCTGCACTGTCGGACATCCTGGCAGACATCACAGCGACCAGCCCCGGTATCGCCCATTCCTCCGATGCAGCGCTGGGTGGGGCACTGACCATCGCCCAACGTGAGTGGGCGCAGGAGAAGGGTGACCAGTGGGCGGAGGTGGCGCTGGTCGCCATGGGACGTTACGGAGGTGAGGAGTCCTCCTACGCCTCCGATGCCGATGTCCTGGTCGTCCACCGCGCCCGAGAGGGAGTGGGGGAGGCCGAGGCTGCCGAGGCTGCCACCCACGTCGCCAATCGGGTGCGTGCGCTGCTCGGCATGACCACTGCGCAGATGAGTCTGGGTGTGGACATGGACCTGCGCCCGGAGGGACGTTCGGGGCCGATGTCACGGACGGTGGAGTCCTACAGGGAGTACTACGGACGCTGGGCCTCCACCTGGGAACGTCAGGCACTCCTGCGGGCACGACCCGCGGCAGGTCCGGGGCGTCTCCTGGAGGAGTTCTTCGCGGTGATCGACCCGATCCGCTACGGCCCTTCACCCACCGATGCAGAGCTGCGGGAGATCCGCCTGCTCAAGGCACGCATGGAGGCCGAACGTCTCCCACGTGGGACGGAGCCGAACCGTCACGTGAAGCTGGGCCCCGGCGGCCTCTCCGATGTGGAGTGGGTGGTGCAGCTCCTCCAGTTGCGCCATGCCGGGAGCCTGGAGCAACTGCGCACGACCTCCACCATGGCGGCATTGGAGGCAGAGGTCCTGGCAGGTCTCGTGGAGGAGGAAGACGCGCAGGTCCTGCGCGAGGCGTGGTCCCTGGCCTCGCGCATCCGGGCGGGCAATGTGCTGGCCACCGGGCGCACTTCAGGGGTCAAGCTCGATGTCCTGCCACGCGTCCAGCGTGAGCTGGTGTGTCTGGGGCGTCTGCTCGGCTACCCGGCGGGGGGCGAGTCCGCCCTGGAGGAGGACTGGTTGCGCGCGGCCAGGCGTTCGCGTGCGGTCATGGACAGACTGTTCTGGGAATGAGTCGTGCCCGGGAGTGGTCCCGGGCGGAGGAGGAGACATGCGGTTGGTGCTGGTGCGTCACGGTCAGACGTCGTCGAACAGGAGCGGGGCACTGGACACGTCCAGACCCGGGGCCAGCTTGGACGCGACCGGGATGGCGCAGGCAGAAGCCCTGGCCCAGCGGTGGGAGGACGAGGTCTCACCCCCGCCCACCCTCCTGGCGGTCTCTCCTCTGTTGCGTACCCGCCAGACCGTGCATCCACTGGAGAGGCGCTACGGCCTCCATGCCCGGGTGAGCCCGGGGATTCGGGAGATCCGGGCGGGAGACCTGGAGATGAACGCGGATCCGATGTCGGTGGTGCACTACCTGCGCACCATGTCCGCCTGGGCCGCCGGCGACCTCGATGTCCGCATGCCCGGGGCGGAGGACGGACACGTCCTCCTGCGCCGGGCCCTGGGGGTTGTGGAGTCCGTGCGCCGTGATCTGGCAGAGCAGTCCGGTCCGGACCCCACAGGTGTGATCGTGGCCCACGGGGCGGTGATCCGGGCATTGACCCCACATCTGGCGGACAATGTGCCCGCCCAGCTCGTCGAGGCCCACCCCATGGGCAACGCACTCACCACCGTCCTGGAGTGGCGCGGGGACCGGTTCCACGCGCTCACCTGGAGCGATCGTCGTGTGGAGGAGTGGGATGTCCCCACCCGGGTCGACCTGGCCGAGCCCTCGGAGCTGGAGCCCGTGCGTCGGGCCTGAGGCTGCGCCGCGCGGTGGTCGCGGTCGGGCCCCGCTCCCTCAGAGCACCTTGGAGAAGAACGCGC
>JAKECL010000135.1 GCA_030460725.1 Propionibacterium sp. | reverse complement strand
CGGGGGTGGACCCTGCCGGGCGTTCCCCGCTCCGCCCGGCAGGACCGGAGACGTCGGGTGAGGTCCGCACACGGCTGCGGATCACCACGCCCCGCAAACCCACGTCCCCCCCGATCACCGGTACCCACCTCCGACAGCAACGTCCAGGCGCGACCGGAGGTAGAGACCGGGACCGCGCAGGAGTCCGGTGATCTCCGTGTGCCCGAGTGAGGAGGGGACGTCCGCGTCCCGACCCGCCATCCGCTCGGACCCCCGGGCAAGACGCCGACGCACCTCTGGCAGTCGCACCAGTACGGGGATCAGTCTTCGCGGGTCCTCGATCAGGCTCTTCGTCACCAGTGCGGCGCTCCCGGTCCCGTTGCCGTGGACCTGGCGTCGCAGACCGGTGACAGTCGGGCGATGCGTGTGGAACACGACCGAGTCCGGGGTCTGGACGATCGCCCACCCGGAGCGCAGCACACGGGCGAACATGTCCATGTCCTCCCCTCCCAGGGTCCGGGTCCCCGCGCCCAGTGCCGGGTCGAAGGGACCCACCGTGCGCAGCACCTCCCTCCTGAAGGCCATCGAGACTCCTGCCCCGATCCTCGCCGTCGTCAGGGGGTGCAGGGGCCCACCAGCTCCGGGGGCGCCGAATGCGGAGACCCGCGCGGACAGAGGGCCCAGGGCCCACACCGTCGGCTCCAAGCTCTTCGGGAAGCCACCCCTGGACTCGAAGAAGCGTTGTGAACGATGCCTGAGCTGCGCAGGCAGGGTGATGCCCGTGACTCCCCCGACTTCTCCGGACAGGTCTGCAGCAAACACGTCCAGCAACTCGATGAGCCACGCAGGGTCCGTGACGGCGTCGTCATCGGTGAACGCGACGACCTCTCCATGTGAATGCGCGACCCCGCAGTTTCGCGCTCGGGACAGACCGGCTGCCGGTTCCTCCACGATTCTCAGGCGAGGGTCCTCCACCCCTCGGAGCAGTCGTCTGGTACCCCCCGTTCCGGGGGCATTGTCGACCACCACCACCTCGATGCGGCCCGCCTCCTGCGCCAGCGCCGAGCGCACGGCGTCCGGGAGCAGAGGATTGGTGCCCACCGTGCAGATGACGATGCTCGCACTCAGACAGCGGCCTCCGCCCGGAGCCCATGCCCGTTCCGCGGTCGGTACCCGGGTGCTGCCCAGGATTCGCCCCGGGAGGTCGTGGGCACCCACGACCTCGACGAGGTCGACCACCCGGCGTCCCCGCCGGACCAGGACGAGGGCCCGGGGATCACTGTGCTCACCGGAGACGATGCGCATCTTCGCGGTGTCGACGTCGACCTCAGCGACCATCGCGCGCAGCGGGTCGAGGTCGGCCCGGTCCTCCGCCCTCCCGGACCTCCGCTCCGCCCTGCGCATCATCGCCCCTCCTCCACCATGACTGCACCGATGGGCTCGCGACCGGTCGCCACGAGGTCGTCGACCAGGTGTCGCAGCTCCACGGTGCGCCACCGGGGTGACACCGCCAGCACCACCGACCGCACGCCCGGGAGCGCACGCAGGAGCTGTGCCCGGGGGAGGGCGATGTCGACCACCTTGACCCCGCCCGAGCGTCCACCCTGGTGTGACCCGCCTCCAGATCCTCCGCCGACCCTGGCGAAGGCCTCCTCCAGGTCCGGGGCGTCGGGGGACGTCGCCTCGCCCAGGAGCGCGCAACGTCCCAGCCCCTGGGCGGCGAACTCGGCGAGTTGGGCGGCGGCGTCCCATCGTTGTGTGCCCGTGGTCGTGACATCTGCTCGCCACACCGGCACCCCGAGCACCTCGGAGAGTTCCTCCGGCCCGGAAGGCCGTCGTGCGAGGGACTGTCGGACACCTGCCAGCACGAGGCCGAGGACCACCCCGGCTGCAGTCCCTCCCAGGAGGACGGTACGTCTGGACGGGGCCCACCACACCGTCGCATCCGAGGCGGGCGTGATCACCTGACCGGAGTCCGAGGTGATGTCGTAGAGAGATGCGCGTCGGGTCGACAGCGTCTGGATCCGCGTCCGGAGAGTCTCCTCCTGGGCCAGCGCCGCCGCTCGTTCAGGGCTTCCCTCCCCCGCAGCCTGAGCAGCGGCGAGAGCCTCACTGAGCTGGTCCCGAAGGGCATCCAGTTCCGTGTCGATCGAGCCTGCGACGGCCTCGACCCGGTCGCGGACGAGGGAGGTGCGCACCTCCAGGTAGGCGGTGGCCAACGCATCGGCCGCGCGACGTGCCTCCTCCTCGTCGGTGGAGGTGAAGGAGATGCGGACGATGGTGCCCTCCGCATCCCCCGTCACCTCTGCCGACTCCCGGAGGTGTGTGGTCTCCCATCCCTGTCCGAGCATCTCAGCAGCGCGCGCGGCCGTGAGAGAGGACCGCGCGATCTGGACCTCGGTGGACATGTCCACCAGGTTCGACGCGGAACGGTCCTGGGGAGCGGGATCGGTGGTGACGGCAGCAATGTTCACCAGCGCACTGACGGTGGCGGTGGAGGGCAGCACGAGAATGGTCACCACGGCGCCGAGGACACCGATCACCGTTCCGATGAGGACCCAGACACGGCGGGCCACCAGGATCCGGCGGAGTGCGCGTGTCCCCATGGCCTCCGGGAACACCTCTGGAGCACTCATGTCGCGGACCCGCGCGGCTGGGACGCGTGGTGCCCGGGGCCGGACCTGACCCAGTCACACCTGCGGTCCAGTCGATACCGGAGGAAGCGTTCCTGGAACCCGCCCAGACCCGAGATGGCGGGCAGGACGGCCGCACGGAAGGCTTCCACTGCCTCCGACCGCTCCGGCTCGGCCACACGGGCGAGGGCGACGAGTCGCGGAAGACGCCGATCGACAAGCCTCTCGGAGAGGTCCGCGAAGGCCTCGGCCTGCAGTGGATCCCTCCACGAGGCGGAGCGCCACTCGTCCGAGGCGGTGATCTGGTGCGGATGGATCCGGTAGATCAGGCCCCAGGCACCGATGCGCCGGAGACGCGCACCTCCGGCAGCGCTGCGCAGCCAGAGGTCGTAGTCCTCGGCAGGGACCCGGCGATAGCCCCCGACCCTGTCCAGGACCTCACGGCGGATCAGCGCGGTGGGGTGGGAGACGGGGTTGGTGAGCAGCAGGTGCAGGGGGAAGGCTTCAGGGGTGATGCCCACGGGAGGCTCCGGGTCCGGACGGCGTCCCACGAGGTTCACCACCTGTGTGAACACCAGGTCGCAGTCCCTGCGGAGGTGGGGGAGGCTGATGCGGAACCGCCAGGGCATGCACAGGTCGTCTGCATCCATGCGCGCCACCGTCCTGCTGTCGGTCGCCGCGATCAGTTGCGAGAGCGCCTGGGTGAGGCCACCCGATGGCGGTGTCTGCAGCAGTCGCAGACGGGGATCGGGACCCCTCCTCCCACCAGCACCTCTGATGACCTCCTGCGCGGTGGCGTCCGTGGAGCCGTCGTCGAGGACCACGAGTTCGGCGTCGCGCGGCAGCGCTCGCAGAGTTGAGGACACCGCCGCAGCAACAGTCGTCTCGGCATTGCGTGCGGGAAGGATGACACTGAGCTCAGGCATCTCCACCACCTCCTGCATCCCGCGACCGCGCGGACCCCGGCTGTGGGCGCTGTCCCACCTGCGCAGTCCCCGGCGGACCATCAGCCTGAGGAGACGGCGTCCGCGTGGACGCCGAGGCACGCGCTTCCCCGACCGGGGTCGGGTCTGGCGTCGTGTCCCTCCGCGCCTCGGGAGCGTCCAGCGCACGCAAGTCCCTGTATCGCCTGCCCAGGGAGACGCCAGCGTGGGCGACAGCGGCGGCACCCAATGCGCAGTACATGACGGCGAAAGGCAACTCCGCGCCCCACAGGAGGAAGGACCAGCACAGCACACCGGGGTCGGTGGGCAGCAGCACCCAGGAACGCAGGTCGCCGCCCCTGCTCGGAGTCCCACCCGCGCTGCGCACCATCGACTCCGCCAGTATCTGACTCATGAACTGGCCGCCAGTCACCAGTGCGTGGACCAGGGCCACGAGGGCCAACCACTGCCACTGCGGTCGGTGGACCACCACCGCCACTGCCACACAGAGGTGGATCGCGGGGGAACGGAAGGCATCGACGACGTGGTCCATCCACTCCCCCGCGCGTGAGGACATCCCACGCAGACGCGCCAGCTGTCCGTCGGCGGAGTCGAGGAGGTAGCCGGTGGCCAGTGCCACCGCCACGCCCACAGCCACCGGGAGCGACGGCGTGGCGAGGACCAGCAGGGCCATCCCCGCAGCGGAGAAGGTCGCGGACAGTGCCGTCACCCCGTTCGGCGTCCACCCCCGACGCGCGCCCCCACCTGCCACGACCCGTGCGAGTCTGCGGTTCACCCACCGGGTGTAGGCCGGAACACCCTGTCCCGGCTTCTGCGCGACATCGGGGGTGGCGCCTCCCTCGTCTCCGGGCACTGCCCGTGAGGCGGTCACGACCGCCCCTCGGACGCCCGGGCGCGCCCGGGGTTCACAGGGGCTGCCTCCCCGTCGTGGCCGGGCAGGGGGGTCGTGAGGAAGTTGCGCAGCAGTGTGGAGGAGGTCGAGGGCGTGTAGGGCAGGTACTCGACACGGGCGCCGACCTCCGCCAGCTCCGACTCCAGGCGCCTGCCCTTGGTCGTTCCCTGCCAGTCGTCGCCCTTGAAGAGGACGTGGAAGGGGCGCCGGTGCCACGCGATGCGCTTGTCCTGCGAGATGTCGGTGACGACCGTGTCGACGAAGCGCAGACTCGAAATGATCTCCAGTCGCTCCGACAGGGGGATGACGGGCAGACGCCCCTTCATCGCCTCCAGGGACTCATCCGTGGCCACACCGACGACCAGGTGCCCGCAGCGTTGTCGTGCAGCTCGCAAGATGTTGAGGTGCCCGATGTGGAGCATGTCGAAACCGCCGGGGACGTATCCCACGACAACTGCCTGTGCGCCCATTCCGCCCTCGATCCGCCCATCCCGGCATGAGTCGTCCGGGTGTGTGGGATGTTACAGGATGTGAACTACTTGGGCGAGAGATCACGCAGGGACCATCGTGGGTGACGCCGGGTGTCCCGATGCACCCTCGCGGAGATCGCGTGTCAGGAGCGCAGGAGCGGGGCAGACCCCCAGCTGCGCTCCTCCCACTCAGGAGCACCCCCACGGGCACCGGGTGTGGGGAGTGGGAGGTGCCCGGGCATGTGCAGGTCCGCGCTCAGCGCGAGAAGACCACCGTGCGGGTGCCGTCCAGGAGGACACGGTGCTCGGAGTGCCACCGCACGGCCTGCGCCAGCACCCGTCTCTCGACGTCCTGGCCCAGGGCGACCATGTCGGTCGTGGAGTCGGCATGCGTGACGCGGGTGACGTCCTGCTCGATGATCGGTCCCTCGTCCAGGTCCGGCGTCACGTAGTGTGCGGTCGCCCCGATCAGCTTCACGCCACGGCCGTGCGCCTGGGCGTAGGGACGTGCTCCCTTGAAGCTGGGGAGGAAGGAGTGGTGGATGTTGATGATTCGCCCTGCCATCTGCTCGCAGACCCGCTCCGAGACGATCTGCATGTAGCGGGCGAGGATGAGGAGCTCGACGTTCTCCGCGCGCACCAGGTCCAGCAGTTCCTCCTCCGCCCGTGCCTTCGAGTCCTTGGTGACGGGAATGAGGAGGAAGGGAACCCCGTAGAACTGGGCGACGGGAGCAAGATCCGGGTGGTTGCCGACCACGGCGACGACCTCGATGGGAAGCCCCTGGGAGCGCTGGCGGTAGAGGAGATCGGTCAGACAGTGCCCCTCGCGCGAGACCATGATGACCGTACGCAGGGGACGGCCGAGCTCATCGACGTGCCAGGTGGCACCGAAGTGCTCGGCGACCTCCACGATCCCCTGTTCCACCGGTGCGCGTCCCACCGGGGAGTCCACCTCCACCCGCATGAAGAACAGGCCCGAGTCCGGGTCCCCGAACTGTTGGGACTGGATGATGTTGCCCCCGATACCCGTCATGACACCGGACACGGCGTGGACGATGCCGGGCTGGTCGGGACAGGACAGCGTGACGACCAGCTTCGTGGAGGTCGCAGTGGGGTTCGCCATGGCCACAGCGTAGCCGTGCGGGGCGCCTCCGCGACCCCGGGTCCGAGCCGCGGGACCACTCAGGGATCCGGGCGCGCGGCGCCGGCTCCACCTGCCAC